>CAZIEH010000060.1:0-10266 GCA_964538695.1 uncultured Eubacterium sp.
ACTCATTATAGCGTTAAAGTAGAGATTTTGCAAGCAATTTGTGCCGCCCAACGATTGACAATGACGAAAATTCGTGTTATATTCAAGTAGTAATCGCTTTTTGGGGGTGTTCGGTTGTTCCGTCTTAATAAAAAGCAAGCTGTCGGTATAGTCCTCTTTTTGGCGGCTGTCGGTTTTTCGGTTGCTGTTTATTTTCTTGTCGGTAAGCCAATGCTTCGATTTGTTGCCGACCCCGAAAAGTTTCGTGATTTCGTTCATCAAAACGGGTGGTATGCACGCTTTGCGTTTATCGGTATGATGGTGTTTCAAATGCTTATCGCCGTTATCCCTGGCGAACCGCTTGAGCTTGGCGCGGGCTATGCCTTCGGTGCGGTAGAGGGAACTGTTTTGTGCATTGTGGGTGCCGTTATCGGCGGCTGTTTGATATATTTTCTCTCGCGCCGCTTGGGCGTGAAATTTGTCGAGCTGTTTTTTTCGCACGAAAAGCTTGAAAAAATCAAATTCTTAAAAAGCTCGCCTAAACGCGATATTTTGTTTTTTATAATTTTCGCAATTCCGGGTACACCCAAGGATTTGCTTTGCTATTTTTCCGGTCTTACAGACCTTTCTTTTAAAAAATGGCTGTGTATAAGCAGTATCGGCAGAATACCGTCGGTGGTAACATCTACCGTAAGCGGTAATGAGATAGGTAAGCAAAGCTATGTTACAGCCATTGTCGCTATCACTGTAACGCTTGTGTTAAGTGCTGTCGGTATTGCCGTTTACAAAACGATTCTTAAAAAGCACGCCAAAACAAAGGGGGAATAAAAGTGTTTTCGTTAGGTAACGATTGGGATAAGGTTATCGGTAACGAGTTTGCCGAGCCGTACTATTTAATTTTGCGCGAGTATTTAAAGGCAGAATATACAAAGCACACCGTTTACCCCGAAATGAACAATATTTTCAACGCGTTAAGATATACTTCATTTGCCGACACGCGTGTTGTTATAATCGGTCAAGACCCATATCACGGTGCAGGACAGGCACACGGTCTTTGCTTTTCGGTGCAAGACGGGGTGGAACCGCCGCCGTCGCTGAAAAACATTTATCGCGAGCTTCATGATGATATCGGCTTTGAAATACCCCAAAGCGGTTGCCTTACAAAGTGGGCAAAGCAAGGTGTGCTTATGCTGAACAGCGTTTTAACCGTACGGCAGGGCGAGCCTAACAGTCACAAGGGTAAGGGCTGGGAAAAATTCACCGATGCCGTTATTGCGTCTTTAAATAAAAAAGAAACACCTGTTGTTTTTTTACTTTGGGGCGCATATGCAAAGAAAAAGGCGGCGGTTATAACCAACCCCATACACCACAAGCTTGAAACCGTGCATCCCAGTCCGCTTTCGGCATACAACGGCTTTTTCGGGTGTCGTCATTTTTCAAAAACAAATGAACTGCTTGTCGCCGATGGTCAGAAACCTATCGATTGGCAATTGTAAATAAAAATTCAAGGAGAAATGAAAATGAACACTACACCAAGCTTTGTTACAGACAATAAAAACATCAACGCCGCCTACCGTATAGCGGTTGCAACGGTTTGCGGCAATATACAGCCGTTTAAAGACGGCGTTTTGACCGAGGAAAAGGATGTCGTTATTGCAGGACTCGGGTACAGCACCCCGTGGACACGCGACGCGTCTATCAATACATGGAATATATGCGGTCTTTTTTACCCCGATATTACCGAAAACACGCTGTATGCCGTAATTAACCGTGACCAAAACGGTCTTTTCATAGACGGCGAGTATTGGGACAGAATTATTTGGGCAATCGGTTCTTGGTATCAGTATCTTTATACAGGCGATAAGGATTTTCTTGCAAATGCATATGAGGCGGTTTGCAATTCCTTGAAATTCTTTGAAGAAACCGAATATTCCGAAAAATACGGCTTGTTCCGCGGTGCCGCTTGCTACGGTGACGGCATTGCCGCGTATCCCGATTTTTATGCACAGCACGGCGAATCGGGCATTATTCACTTTAAAAAGCTTAAACAATACTGTGCCGATAAGGGCGAGGGTTTGCCGCTACACTGTCTTTCTACCAACTGTCTTTACTACAAGGCATATGTTATCGCCGACCTTATGGCAGAGCAACTCGGTAAAAATAAGCATTACGAGCAAAAGGCGCAGAATATGCTGAAAGCGATAAATGACAACTTTTGGTCGGAGAAAAAGGGTAACTACACATATATTGTTGACGATTTCGGCGGTTGCGATATTGACGAGGGTATGGGCTCTTCCTTTGCACTGCTTTTCGGTGTTGCAGATGACGAAAAAGCGAAAAAGGTTATTAAAAATCAGCACATAACCGCACACGGAATACCCTGTGTTTATCCGTCTTTTTCTCGCTACAATACACCCGACGGTATGGGCTTTGGCAGGCATAGTGGTACTGTTTGGCCGCAAATTCAGGGCTTTTGGGCATCTGCCGCCGCCAAAAACGGCAATGTAGCCGCTTTTGACCGTGAATTTACATATCAAACCGATAACGCTATGCGCTATAAGCAGTTTGCCGAAATTTATCACCCCATAACGGGTGAAATTTACGGTGGCAGACAAGAGTGGCTTCAGCGCGGTGTTCAGGAATGGCGTGCAGAGCCTTTCCAAACTTGGAGTGCGACGGCATACCTGCGCAACTGTATTATGGATATTGTAGGCTTGGATTTTGACACGGACGGTATTCATTTTGCACCTGTCGGCTCGGCACTTGTGTCCGAGGTTGATATTAAGGGCATTAAGTATCGAGATGCCGTTATTTATGTGAAGATAAGCGGCAAGGGTGAGAAAATTGTCGATTTCAAGCTAAACGGCAAGGCTACTACCGAATATTTTATACCCTGCGATGCTGTCGGCAAGCAGTGTGTTGAAATTGTTTTGGAATAATTCATCGTTTAAATTTATGGCGGGCACATATGTGTCCGCCGATTTTTTATACTATTTATGAATTTTTTGTTGTAAAAATAAGAATATTATGGTACAATGTTAAAGTATTTTAATTTAAGGAATGATTTGATGACAGACAAAATGCAAATTTTGTTCGCTATGGTCGGTTATATGCTTGTTGTTATATTGATCGGCGTATTTTTTGCGAAAAAGTCGCAGGCGAACTCTGAAAACTACTTCCTCGGCGGTCGTTCGCTTGGCCCTTGGGTTGCCGCTATGAGTGCGGAAGCCTCTGATATGAGTGGTTGGCTTCTTATGGGTCTTCCTGGTGTTGCGTATTGGTGTGGTATTGCCGATGCCGCGTGGACTGCAATAGGTCTTGCCGTGGGTACATACATCAACTGGCTTTTGGTTTCGCGCCGACTTCGCGCACATTCCATTGTTTTCGGCGACTCAATAACCATTCCCGATTTTTTAAGCAACCGTTTCCACGAAAAGAAAAAGGTAATTCTCGGCATTTCAGCAATTTTTATTTTGATATTCTTTACAGTTTACGCCGCAAGCTGTTTTGTTACCTGCGGTAAGCTATTCTCGGGTCTTTTCGGCTACTCTTATCATTCTATGATGATTGTCGGCGCGGTCTTTGTTTTGATTTATACCGCTATCGGCGGCTTTTTGGCTGAAAGTGCAAGTGACTTTATGCAGTCGATCGTTATGATTGTCGCCCTTATCGGCGTGCTTGTTGTCGGTGTTGTTCATGCAGGCGGTATAGGTGCCGTTATAGAAAACGCACGCTCTATCGACGGTTATCTGTCCTTCTTCAGCACCGCGACCCCCGTTACCGATGCTAACGGCGTTCAGCAGGCCGTCAACGGTGTTGCACAGTTCGGCAGTGGCGAAAAATATTCTTGGCTTACTATTTGCTCTTGCCTTGCGTGGGGTCTCGGCTATTTCGGTATGCCGCAGGTGCTTTTGCGTTTTATGGCAATTCGCCGTTCAAGCGAGCTTAAACGCTCACGCCGTATTGCAACCGTATGGGTTTTGATTTCTCTTACCGCCGCGGTGTGCATAGGTGTTTTGGGCAGATATATTTTGCCGACCGATGCCGCCCTTGCAACCAAAAGTGGTGCGGAAAATGTTTTTGCCGCACTTTCACAGCTGTTGTTCCACCCCGTTTTGGCAGGTGTCATTATGGCAGGTATTCTTGCCGCGACCATCAGTTCTTCCGACTCATATTTGCTTATAGCCGCCTCGGCAGTGTCTAAAAATCTTTTTGATGGTATTGTTAAAAAGGATGCAACCGACAAGCAGGTTATGAAGGTTTCACGCGTTGTGCTTGTTTTAATTGCGATTATCGGTATGGCTATCGCTTGGAAAGAAAACAGCGTTATTTTCGATATTGTTTCGTTCGCTTGGTCGGGCTTCGGTGCAACCTTCGGACCTATCATTCTGCTTTCGCTTTTCTGGAAACGCGTTAATCGCGCAGGTGCGATTGCAGGTATGCTTTCGGGCGGTATTATGGTATTTGTTTGGAAGCTGCTTATTGCACCGTTCGGCGGTGTGTTCGCAATTTACGAGCTTTTGCCTGCGTTTATCATTTCCTGTATCTTTATCGTTGTGGTTTCACTGCTTACAAAAGCGCCCTCTGACGAAATTAACGAGTGCTTTGAGAAAGCGCGTCATTACAAAGATGACAATACTATCGACGAAAAAGTCTAATTTTTCGGGTCAACTGCCATATTATGACGGTTGACCCGATTTTTCTTGACTTTTAGATTTTATTTTACTATAATGTATATAATAACTTGTTGCAAATATGCGGCATAAACACAACAACTTATGCAAGGAGAAAAGAATATGGCTTATTTTTTCAGTGAACCCTCACACACTTTTAACGAGTATTTGCTTGTCCCCGGTTATTCCTCAAGCAAATGCATACCCGATAATGTCAGCTTAAAAACCCCTGTTGTTAAATACAAAAAGGGCGAGGAGCCTGCAATTTCAATGAATATTCCGCTTGTTTCGGCTATTATGCAGGCGGTTTCGGATAATAATATGGCGGTTGCTCTTGCAAAAGAGGGCGGTATTTCGTTCATCTACGGTTCGCAGTCTGTCGAAAGCGAGGCAGATATGGTTCGTGCCGTTAAGTCTTATAAAGCAGGCTTTGTTGTAAGTGTATCTAATTTACAGCCCGACAACACACTTGCCGATGTTTTAAAGTTGAAAGAGGAAAACGGCTATTCCACAATGCCCGTTACCGATGACGGTACCGCAACAGGTAAGCTTTTGGGTCTTGTTACAAGCCGTGACTACCGCGTTTCGCGTTTGGATATCGATACACCTGTCAGCAACTTTATGACACCTTTCGATAAGCTTATTTATGCCAAAGAGGGCATTTCACTGAAAGAGGCTAACAATATAATTTGGGACAACAAGCTTAATGCTTTGCCTATTGTCGATGACGATAACAAGCTTTGCTACATTGTATTCCGCAAGGACTATGATTCGCATAAGCAGAACCGTTTAGAGCTGCTTGATAACAACAAGCGCTATATCGTCGGCGCAGGTATCAATACCCGCGACTATGCCGAGCGCGTACCTGCTCTTGTAGATGCAGGTGCAGATGTGCTTTGTATCGACTCTTCAGAGGGTTACAGCGAGTGGCAAAAGCTTACAATCGACTGGATTCGCGAAAACTACGGCGAAAGCGTAAAGGTCGGTGCAGGTAATGTTGTTGACCGCGAGGGCTTTATGTTCTTGGCTGAATGTGGTGCCGATTTTATTAAGGTCGGTATCGGCGGCGGCTCTATTTGTATTACTCGCGAGCAAAAGGGCATCGGTCGCGGTCAGGCAACCGCACTTATCGATGTATGTGCCGCCCGTGATGAATATTTTGAAAAAACAGGTGTATACATTCCCGTATGTGCCGACGGCGGCATTGTACAGGACTATCATATGACCCTTGCACTTGCAATGGGTGCCGACTTTATTATGCTTGGCAGATATTTTGCCCGTTTCGACGAAAGCCCGACAACAAAGCTTAGTGTAAACGGCAATTATTATAAAGAGTATTGGGGCGAAGGCTCAAGCCGTGCGCGTAACTGGCAGCGCTATGATATGGGTGGTGCGAAAAAGCTTTCTTTCGAAGAGGGTGTTGATTCGTATGTTCCGTATGCAGGCAAGCTGTCGGATAATGTACGCCTTTCGTTAAGCAAGGTTCGCTCGACTATGTGTAACTGCGGTGCATTGTCAATTCCCGAATTACAGGAAAAGGCAAAGATTACTCTTGTTTCCGCCACAAGTATTGTTGAGGGCGGCGCACATGATGTTATTCTTAAAAACGATAACTTTTCAACAATAAAATAAAAAACTGCGCGGTATACCTTTCGGGTATACCGCGCGTTTTGTTAGATAACGGTATAAATACTTAGCAACAGCAGTTGTTATCACAACCGCAACCGTTTCCACAACCGTTGCCGCAACCACCGCAGCAACAAAGCAATATAAGGATGACGATAATCCACAGACAGCAACCGCCGCCAAATCCGTTGTTACACATTATGTTTTCCTCCTTTCCTGCCTTCACCATTATTCTATGTAAAAGGGGAAAAAGTGTTACAGCTATCGGGCGGCAAAAAATTTTTGAAAAACATATTGACTTTCTCTGACTTTGTGATACAATATAATTAAAGTTAAAGTCAGTCAAAGTCAAAAGGTGGCGTTGTAAGATGAGATTAAGCGATTTGATATCACAAAAAATAATAGATATGATTGACAGCTCGGACGCTAATTATGCCGAAATTCAGCGTAATGAATTTGCTGAGGCTATCGGCTGTGTCCCAAGTCAGATAAACTATGTACTTTCATCGCGCTTTACACCCGAACACGGTTATATTATCGAAAGTCGACGGGGCGGCGGCGGTTATGTAAGAATAACGCGCATAAAGCTGTCGGAATCGGCGGCAATAATGCATATCATAAATTCAATCGGCGATTCACTTGACCTGTCAAGCGCACGCATAGTTATAGAAAATTGTCTTCATTCAGAGCTGATTTCGCCACAAACCGCGCGGCTTATGTACGCGGCTTTATCAGGTAATGTGTTCAGAAATATTCCCACACAGTCGCGTGCTACCGTTCGGGCGGCATTGCTTAAAGAAATGTTTATTTCATTAATGTGATTTTGAAAGGATGATAAATATGAAGTGCGAAAAATGCGGCGTAAACAACGCAACAACACATATACACACCGTTATCAACGGTAAGGTTACCGATATGAATTTGTGCGGCTACTGTGCCGCAAACACGGGGCTTAACAAATACGGGCATATGGGGCTTATAAATCTGCTTGCATCGGTTTTCGATGATGCATCGCTTAATCCGAAAATTTCGGGTGACGGTTACCGTTGCGGCGGTTGCGGTGCCACCTTTGCCGATATTGCCGCAGGTGGTCTTGTTGGCTGTCCCGAATGTTACCGAACCTTTTACAGACAGCTTTTTCCGACTGTTAAAAGAATACACGGCAGAACAAACCACGCAGGTAAAATACCGCAATCTTCTGCGCCGCGCCTCGGTAAAGAATCGCGTATAGAGGGTCTTAGGCGGCAGATGGCGAAGGCTGTCGAAACCGAAAATTTCGAGCTTGCAGCAACACTGCGTGACGAAATAAAGGAAATTGAGGGGGATGGCGCAAATGGCTAAATGGTACGAAACAGCGAATGCACAAAACGATGTCGCGGTTTGCTCGCGAATAAAATTTATGCGCAATATAAAAGGCTATCCGTTTCCGAATAAGATGAATGATGAACAGCGCGATGCTGTAAACGAAATGGTAAAAGCCGCATTTTTTGAGAGCGATGTTATGGGTTTACCGCATTTCCAGTGCATAGAAATGTCACGGCTAAGTGATGTTCAGGCGGCAACTCTTGCCGAGCGCGGTGTGATTTCAGATGATTTTATTTTCAATCGTGCGCATAAAATTCTGCTACTTTCCAATGATGAGGGTGTAAGCATTATGCTGGGTGATGAAGACCATATTACCGTTACCGTCGTCGGCGCGGGTCTTTGCTTTGGTAGGCTTAAAAAAATCGCCGATGCGATAGATAGCGTTATTTGCTCTGATTTGCCGATTGCTTTTGACGAGCATCTCGGCTTTTTAACCGCTTGCCCGACAAATCTCGGCACGGCGCAGATATCCTCTGTAATGCTACATCTGCCCGCACTTAAAAGCGCAGGCGAGGTGCGACATATGACACAGTCGGTTGCGAGAATAGGACTTGAAATACACCCGTATACCGACTCTGCCGAACAGGGCGACAGTGCGTTTTATATGCTTACCAACCGTGTGACACTCGGCATTACAGAAACCGCCGCGATTGAGAACACTGAATCAATTGTAAAACAGCTTGTTCGTCGCGAAACCGAAAGACGGGGCGAGCTGAATGTGGTTTATGTTGAGGATACGGTTTACCGTGCGGTTGCACTTTTGCAAAATGCGCGCCGCCTTAGCATAGACGAGGCAGAGGCATTGCTTTCTTCACTGCGACTCGGAATTTCCGAGGGTATTATTAAGGGTCTCGATGTTAATTTGCCGATAAAGCTGTTGCTCGACAGCGGCGTTAATTCCTTGCTATGCGCATACGGTACTGCGTGTAGCGAGGATGCGGACTATTTGCGTGCCGATATGATACGGCAGGCAATGTCATAAAATAAGCTTCATTTAATATATTTTCGATTGGGGGTATTGTTATGAAATACAATTTTAACGGTTTTACCGAAAAGGCGAATATGGCGCTTAATATCGCCATAAGCACGGCGTGCAGAATGGGACATACCTATGTCGGCAGTGAGCATATTTTGTACGGTCTGCTTAAAGAGGGAACTTGTGTTGCGGCAACACTGCTTAATGACGGCGGCATTACCGTAGACGGTGTCGAGGAGCTTTTGTACACCGCGGTCGGCAGAGGTACACCCACGGTTTTAACACCTGACCATTTAACACCGAGGGCGAAAAGAGTTATCGAGGCGGCGGTTCGCGAAGCAGGTGCAGAGCGAAAATCATATGTGGGAACAGAGCATATTTTAATTGGTATTTTAAGCGATACCGACAATTATGCAACTCGCTTTATCGCAGAACTCGGCGGCAATTTACAACAGCTTTTAAACAGTGCCGTCAATATGCCGTACGGCGAAAATAAAACAGGCAAAAAAGCAAATAACGAAAAAAGCGATGCGCCGACACTTCAAAAATACGGGCGCGATTTAACCGAGGAGGCACGGCAGGGCAAGCTTGACCCCGTAATAGGCAGGGCGAAAGAAATTGAGCGTGTTGTGCAAATTCTTTGCCGCCGCACAAAAAACAATCCCTGTCTTATAGGCGAGCCCGGTGTCGGTAAAACGGCGATTGCCGAGGGTCTTGCGCTTAAAATCGCGTCTGATGATGCGCCCGAAATTTTGCGCAACAAAAGGGTAGTGGCTCTTGACCTTACTGGTATGGTCGCAGGCACAAAATACCGCGGCGATTTCGAGGAACGCATTAAGGCGGTTATCGACGAGGTTAAAAATTCAAAGGATATTATTCTTTTTATTGACGAGGTGCATACCATTATCGGTGCAGGCTCTGCCGAAGGGTCGACCGATGCCGCGAATATTTTAAAGCCGTCGTTGGCGCGCGGCGAGTTGCAGGTTATCGGAGCAACCACCCTTGACGAGTACAGAAAGAATATTGAAAAGGATGCGGCACTTGAAAGACGATTTCAGCCTGTTACCGTCGGTGAGCCTAACGAAAACGATGCGGTTTTAATTCTAAAGGGTCTGCGTGATAAGTACGAGGCACACCATAAGGTGCGTATCACCGACGAGGCGATTTCCGCCGCAGTTAAGCTTTCATCGCGATATATTGCCGACAGATATTTACCCGATAAGGCAATTGACCTTATTGACGAGGCGGCATCTAAAGTTCGCTTGCGTGTTTACACAGCACCTTCGGATGTAAAGGATATAGAGTGCGAGGTTAAAAAGCTTAATGAGGAAAAGAACGAGGCGATAAAGGCACAACGGTTTGAACAGGCGGCGGATTTGCGTGATAAAGAAAAGAAAATGCGCGAAAGGTTGAACGACGCCAAAAAGCAGTGGGAGGATAACAGCAGTCACTTTAACGGTATAGTTACCGATGAGGAAATTGCGGAAATTGTTTCCGATTGGACAGGTGTGCCTGTTTCACAGCTTACCGAGGAGGAGAGCCGTAGGCTCTTGCGCCTTGAAGATGAGCTTCATAAAAGAATTGTCGGTCAAAATGAGGCGGTGTGCGCGGTGGCAAGGGCAATTCGCCGTGGCAGAGTAGGACTGA
>CAZIEH010000061.1:0-9914 GCA_964538695.1 uncultured Eubacterium sp.
ATATCGAGTATTCTTAAGGGATTTGACTTTATGAATACTCGATTTTTTTATTTTCGTTTTCTTTTCGTCTTTCTTTCGACTTATCCGTTATGTACCGAGCAAGGTGTTTTGCCTTGCTCTTTTTGTTTTAAGCGGTGAGTTGTTTCGGAATATACTCAACTGCTACTCCTTTGCGGGTTTCTTGGGTAAAATTGCTGTGGCTTGGCACTTCGGGAATATCTATGCACCCCACAAACTTGTAATGGATTTCAAGCTGCTGTGTTCGGTTTTTACCCGTTCCCTTACACATCTCTTTGTGTATAGCTTTTCGGAAAGAACCGGCGTATATCGTCAAGTGGAAAACTGATCCGTTCCTTTAAGTGTGGCAAAACCTATGGATATCGCAGAGTGCATATATGGCTTGAAAGAAAAGGAATTTACCACAATCCAAAAACTGTGTTGCGATTAATGCAGAAATACAATCTTTTATCAGTAGTGCGAAGAAAAAAATATCGTAATTACGGAGATTGTCTGCATAGATACAAAAATCTGTTGGATAGAAATTTTCATGCTGACAGACCAAATCAAAAATGGGTTACGGATATTTCATACATACACACAAAGCAAGGCGTTCTCTATCTTTCAATCATCAGAGATTTGTACGACAACAGTATTGTCGCATACAAGACCGGCACCGAGCAAAATGTAAACCTTGTATTAAGCACGATTAGAGAAGCTAAGAAAAAAGAGAAGGTCACCGCAGAGCTACAACTCCACAGTGACCAAGGCTTTCAGTATACCTCACAAGCGTACTTTAAGCTAACACAATCATACAGCATAACGCCGTCAATGTCAAGACGCGGTAATCCCTATGACAATGCTTTGGCTGAAAATTTCTTTTCAATTCTCAAAACAGAGTGCATTTACCGCACAAAACTTCAGATCTATGAGGAGGCTCGCCTCCTCATAGATGAATACATTGATTTTTACAACAACCAAAGAATACAACTTAAAACGAAAATGACTCCACAAGAAATGCGAAGTCAGTACGTTGCTTAAAATTTAATTATTATCACCATAAAGGTGGTTTTTGTACTGTCCGCACAAATTGTGGCAGTTCAGTTCCTGCAAGGTTTTTTATTCTTTATGAATGGGTGGAAATTCAACAATTTCGATAATGAAATAAACAGTACTATACATAAATTCCCAATTATCCTCAAACACCAATTTGCATTGCTTACATCGCATATTCAAATATACAAAAAAGCCCCCGAGTCATACACCTAAATGTGCAACTCGGGGGAATTTCAATTCATTATGCTTTTAATAAAATCGGCAACAACTTTCGCTATAATTCTGTCGTTGGCAACCGACGGGTGTCCGCCACCGCCGTCGCGAGAGGTCGGTAACTGCAATGTAAAAATGTTTTCGGAACAGCCACCCATATCATCAACATTTTTAAGCAGTGCATTATGCTGATGTTTATTAAGCCATACCGCTTTCATAGAGCCGTATGCGAAAACAATTTTAACGCACGGATTAACTGCTTTAAAAAGGCTTACAAAGCCTTTCATCGCCGCTTTATAGCTTTCGGTATCGCAAGCGCTGTTTGTATCTAAATTTATAAACACAACATCAGGTACTCGCATAGGCTTATACTCGGCATTTTCGTTCCTGCCGAACTGCTTGTAATACTGCTCGTACATAAATTCAATAGATTTTCCGCTTTGCGAAAAAATTGTCCAGTCATAATCCAACAAATGCGGTAAAATGTATGAATAAGAGCATATTCCCGAAGACTCGTACGAAACAAGCTCGTTTGTGTTGTGCGAAATAAAAGGCACTTGCGCAATCAGCGTACCGTCATTAGCATAAAATTTTTCTTGGGCTGTAAAACGGCTTTTTTGAAAAGTATGTTCAGCCCCGTCAGGCTCGGTAATACAATACTCGGTATCGTTTTCACCGCTTAAACAATCTATATCGTACTCGAATTTTTCAGATTTATCTGCCAACACAAACGAAAGCGTAACACGCTCTATACGACCCTCGGTATCTTTTAAAACATCGCCGTTCTCGGTTTTGACCACGATTATGTTTTCGGCACCGCAGGTGATTGAATCACCGACGATTTCAATAACCCTCGGTTTCGCGGCAGGAGGCTGACACAGTAAACCGTTTATATTAAGTATGCTTGCGGTGGTTGCGGCGACACCCTTGTCTTTTATAACCTTAAAGGTATGAATGCCGTAATGGAGATTTTCTGCTAAAATAAGCTTATTTTCGGTGACAGATTGAAATGTAATTTCACCGTCATCAACGATTATTCCGAAATCACCGTTGCCGACAAGCGTAAATTCAAGCGAAACGCTACCCTCACACTCTGCACAAAATTCAATACTGCAAGAGTTGAAATCAAGCGCAATGCCGTCATCGGCGGTGTTTATTCTGCCCAAGACTTTAAAAGATTGTATATTGTCCTTAAGAATAATTGTTTTCGGCGACAAAACTTTCATAAATAATTTCCCTTTGCTTTTCTGACAATCGCGCCTACATATCCGCAGTTTTAAAAACATAAAAATTATGGTGCGGTTTGCGCTGTTCTATCGGCGGCAATGTCATATAGTCGCCGAACAAATTTGTTAAATATTCGTCGTAATTTCTGACGCAGGGCAACTGCATACCCTCAAACTCGACAGTTATAAGGTCAAGATAAGCTTGCTTTGAAAAAGCCTCTTTTTCGGCGTATTCACCAGTAAGCACCGCAAGCTTTTGCGCATTGTCGTAAGGCGTAGCGGTTGCCAAAGCCTTAAAGCCTTTAAACAAGCGGTTACTTCCTATTATTTTTGAAAAAAGTATAAGCGGCGGCTTAATAAACCACGCGCGCAAAATATCTGTACCCAAAAACGGTGCAGAATTTGAGAAAATAAAAAGTCTGCGCAGTCTTTTCAGCTTTTGGGCAAACGATTGATATTCTGCCTTTTCTGTCGGTACGGCATCTATCGGAAATACATCTATACCGTAAAAACCGATGTATTTTTTACTGTAAAATTTGTCAAGCACGCTGTAATCTGTATTGCAAACTCTGCCGTAAAGACGCGGAAATTCGCCGTCGGTTTCGCGGCTGACAAAACGGCAGGTATTCGGCATTTCTTTAGAATACTCAATAAGACGGTCATAATCCTCGCGAAAAACCGCGATATCAATATCATCGTCCCATGGTATCATACCGCCGTGCCTTACCGCACCAAGCAGTGTACCCTGCGTTAAGCAATAGCGAATATTGTGCTTTTTACAAAACGCATCAAAATCGGCAAGTATTTTGACTACTATTTGCTTTTGAGCGTCGGTATCAATTGTAGTATAGGGGCATTGGTTGCAAAGCTTCATAATTCGATCCCCGCAAGTTCGGTAATACGGCGGCAATTGTTGCCGTCCTTATAATGATTAACCTTTTCATTCACAGCCGCCCTTTCGGCGCGGTAGTCGTCACGACCGCAGTAGCAGTCGTTCAAAAAGGCGTAAAAATCCTGCTCGTTTTTAATTTTTGCGCCTGCCATATAGTCAAGCGGATTTTCAAAAACAAAGCCGCGATGACCTGAATATGAGTCAAGGTCATCGACAGTGAAGCCGATTGGTCTGTCCAAAAGCATATAGTCAAAAAATACAGACGAGTAATCGGTAATAAGCGCATCAATATCCTTTAAAACCGTATAAAACGGCACCTTGGCGTTGTCCAATATAGCATTGGTTAAAAACATAATATTCGAATGGTCGGTGTAATCGAAATACTGCGTATTTTGCGCAGGATGCAACTTTATAATAAGCAGTATATTCTTTTCGGCAAGGTAGTCGTTAAGACGAGTAACCTCTGCCCTATCGCCGAAAATCGGCAAGCCGGTTTCGGTTAAAAACCTTTTATCTGTATCGCACCAAACCTCATTAGCGGATAAACGGTATGTCGGCACCCACATATAGACAGCATTGTAACGATTTTTGTTTATACCGAGCATTGAAAGGCCGTCAATATCACCGAAAAGATAGTCATTTCTCGGGTGACCGTTTACGATAACACGCTCTAACTCGCAGCCGAAGCTTTCGGCAAAAATCGGTCGGTAAAGCTCGGAAGTAGCCGTAATATATGTGAAATAGTCGTAGTTATAGTCGGGGTCGATAGATTTATTTATCTTTTTAAAGGTGGTTGCGTGCCAAAAATCGACCGAAAACTGCTTTTTGGTGGGTCTTATGGCAAGCATTTCGTTATGATAAAAAATGTATTTCGCACGCATTATCGCCCAAACCGAGGCAAAAACACTTATAAATTTTACCTTATCTGTTTTTAAATAGGCGTAATCATCGGGGTTTCTGACAGCGCAAACTATATTATACTTTTCAGCATAGCCGTTTTCGGTAAAAAAGCGAAAAAGAGCCTCGCTGTTGTCATACAAATTTGTTGTCGAAAAAAACAAAATTTTGTTTTTGCTTTTCGGAATAAATTTGTTAATAAAAGAAAGAACCGCGCAACACGCAAAATACGCTTTTCTTTTTACCTTACCCTGTACCATAACCTCACCACCTAAATGTGTTTATTCCACTGTTGAATTTTCAAAAGCCGAGTAGCTGTGTTTCGGAAAACGACGGCTGTATGGCGGCTTTTTTTCGTAATCGCCGTAAATCGTTTCAAGCACCTTTTCACAGTCGTGCATTACAGGCAACTGATGTCCGCAAAAATCGACAGTCTTTTCACCGTCAAACCATTCACGGCTGAAAAGTGCCCTTTCACCGCTGTAAAGCGAACCGAAATTCGCAAAATATTCGCCGCTTTCCGAGGTTGAAGCTACGGTTTTGCGCAAAGCACCGACAATAGCTTTAAGCGGCACAAAAAGCGAAACAAGCTTTAAAAACGCCCATTTATTTGTCGAATAATCGTGACTGTACCCTGTTTTTAACCAAAGCATGGTTTTTAAAAGCTTTACCTTGCGGAATTTTGCCGCAGAGTTTTTTTCGTCGACGATATCCAACGGAAAAACATCAATAGACGGCCCGTTTTTAAGTGCAAGCTTTTTTATTCTTTCAATAGTAAACGGTGTTTTCGCCTTTGTTTGCAGCTTTGCACAGACAGTCCAATGCCGCGGATTTGTCTCAAAGCAATCAAGAACCGTCTCGGCAGGCGGATTTTTTGCGGTAAGTCGGACAAATTTTTCATAATCGTCACGCGGCATATACACATCGACATCATCGTCCCACGGTATAAAGCCGCCGTCGCGAACCGCACCCAAAAGCGTACCCTCGCCAAGAGTGTATTTTAATCCGTGCGCCTTGCAAAATTCATCGAAATTCAAAAGAATTTGCAAGTTTATTTGCTGTAACTGCTCGACATCATAAACGAGGCGGTATCTTTTAAGAAAAATTCCTATATTTTTTTTTTGAAACGCATTACCGTCGGTAAATACGCTTTCATAAATTTGGGCAATAGCCTCTTCATCAAGTTGTACGGGATTATTCTTCAGCCTGTCGGGATTTACCGAATGAACAAGAATATCCATATCCTCCCGAGAGCCGAGTTTTGGGAAATCAAGCTCCATAAAGCTTAAAATTCTGAAAAACCTTGCAACACAGAGCCTTGGCTCGTCAACATAAAAGAGTTTGCAAAGCTTGTCGAAAACACCCTGTAAATGCCCACTGCCGCGTGGGTCGATACATTTATCGGGATTTTCAATCATATATTGCCAGACATACGGCAAACAAACCGCAACAGCGTGACCGTGCGACAAACCGTAAAGAGATGTTATTTTATAGCTCATAGCGTGTGCCGCGGTTGTTTGTGTTATGTTTATTGCTTTACCCGCAAGGTTTGCGGCAACCGAAATTTTTGCTGTTGCCTGCTCGTCACCCTCTAAATACGGTTCTAAAAACGCTAAGATGGTTTCAACAGCCTGCAAAGAGTATTCGGTACTTTCGTCTGTTGAATTGACCGACCACAGTGACTCGATACCCTGACAAAATGCATCAAGGATGGTTGCTTTCTTTTGATAAAGCGGCAGGGTTTTAAGCAACTGCGGCTCTAAAACAGCATAGTCTGGAATGATGCTTTCGTGTGTTACCGACTGCTTTGCACCCTCGTAATAACACACAGCAAATCTTGTTGATTCACTGCCCGTGCCTGCCGTTGTCGGAACTGCCAAATGCGGTATACCGCTGTCGGTATACGGCTGCTTTAAATGCAACGAATCGTCGTTCATTTTTGCAAACAGCTTTATACATTTCGCAACATCAATTGCACTGCCGCCGCCGATTGAAACAATAAAATCACAATTGTTTTCGCGGTAGAGCTTTACACCTTTTTCAACATCCTCGTAAAGCGGATTGGGCTTGAAATCATTAAAATAAACAAAATCAAAAGCAAGGCTTGCGACATAATCTTTAATAAACAAAAAGTCAAAAGCGCTGTCACAAACAAGCAGGGGGCGTTTTGCCCCCGCTGTTTCAAGAACTGTTTTAATTTTTTCATACGAGCCGTAGCCCGAGTATACGGTTTGTTCTTTATAACTCATATTACTTCAAAAACTCCATAAAAGCATCTCTGTTTTGAATAGGTGTTGTTGTGGGTCTGCCGAGGTCAGCACGCGAGAACAGGTTTGTTCTGATTTCAAAGAAAACAGGACCGTTATCGTTTTCAATAGCTTTAAGGCAATCGATAACCTGCTCTTTATTTTCGGCAAGATAAGTCTTTTTGTATCCGCAAGCTTTTGCAATTCCACTGTAATCAAGATTTTTACTTACGGTAGGTACGCCGCCGACGGTTTCGTGTGCGCCGTTGTTTACAAGCACATGAACCATATTTTCGGGAGAGTTAGAGCCGAGAACGGCAAGCGAACCCATATGCATTATAACCGCGCCGTCACCGTCAAGGCAGAATACGCGACGGTTGTCCTTTTGCTTTGCAATTGCCAAAGCAATCATAGAGCTGTGACCCATTGAACCGACGGTGAGAAAGTCGCGCTTGTGACCCTGCTCAAGACGCTCTCTGCCCTCAAACAGCTCACGCGAAAGCTTACCTGTGGTCGAAACGAAAATATCATCCTCACGCGAATTTTCGATTATGAGGTTTACAACCTCTTCGCGGGTCATTTCGTAATCGTTTGAATATACCATTTTGGTATCGTTCTGCAAAGCACCCTTTTTAACAACAAAAGCATAGCACTTGCCCTGTGCAAACTCATCGGCGGCAACTGCAATTGCGCTGTCAAGCTCTTCTGCTGTGGTATCCTTGGTAAGAACGCAATATTTAATATCAAGACACTCTAAAAGCTTGGTGGTTATTTCGCCTTGGAAAATATGCTGAGGCTCGTCATGAACACCGGGCTCGCCGCGCCAGCCGATAACAAACAATGCCGGAATAGCATAAACCTTGTCGTTTAAAAGCGAGCAGATGGGATTAACGGCATTGCCGATACCGCTGTTCTGCATATATACAAGTGACGGCTTGCCCGTTGCAAGGTAGTGACCTGCGGCAATAGCGGTTGCGGCACCCTCGTTAGCGGCAACAATGTGCTTGTCGCTGACGCCGTACTCGTGCATAAGATAGTCGCAAAGTGCCTTCAGCTGTGAATCGGGGACACCTGTGAACATATCAATATTAAGTTTTTTTACGCCATCAATAAAGCTTTCGATTTTCATATTTTTTATATTCCTTTCACTTCACCGCACACGGTGAATTATTAAAATTTACTTATTTTCGCCCGTTATTTCGCGGTAACGCGCCGCAACCTCGGCAACATCGCCGCTTGCGATAATCTTACCGTTTTCAAGAATTATCGCTTTATTGCAAAGGCGCTCTACCTGCGCAACAGAGTGGGAAACAAACAAAACTGTGGCACCTTTTTCAAACATTTGCATTATTTTCTTTTCGCTTTTAATCCTGAAACGCGCATCGCCGACCGACAAAACCTCGTCAAGGATTAATATTTCGGGGCTGACAACCGTCGCAATGGCGAAGCCAAGGCGAGAACGCATACCCGACGAATAGTTTTTAAGCGGAACATCAATAAACTTTTTAAGCTCTGAAAACTCAACAATTTCATCAAACTTTTCATCAATAAAGGAACGCGGATAGCCGAGAACCGAGCCGTATAGGTAAATATTTTCGGCACCGGTGTACTGTGGGTCAAAGCCTGCACCAAGCTCTAACAGCGGTGCAATCTTACCGTGACGCTTTACACTGCCCGTTGTGGGGTCGTAAACACCTGCGATAACTTTAAGCAGGGTACTTTTACCTGCACCGTTGAGTCCGAGAATACCCAAGCGGTCACCTTTTTCAAGCTTAAAAGAAATATCTTTAAGCGCCCAAAACTCGTTATAATGTATTTCTTTTCTTACAAGCTTTATTATATAATCTTTAAGCGTGTCAACCTTTTCTTTACTAAGGTTAAAACGCATACTTACATCTTTAACTTCAAGGACTGTTTTTGCCATAAGAAATTTTCACTTCCTTTAAATTTCCAGTATAAAGCGGTCTTGCTTTTTAACAAAAGCATATACACCCACTACTATAAACACTACCGATATCACCGTGGTATATGCAAGATATTGCAAATTCATAGCAGAGCCGAAAACACAGTTACGGAAGTTGGTTATAATGCAATAAACGGGGTTAAGCTCGACAATCTTCATCTTCCAATCGGAGCTACCGCCGAATATCTGGTTCGGAAAATAGAAAATAGCACTCATATACATAAGCAGTGTTGTAACAACGCTCCACAAATACTCCATATCGCGGAAGAAAACACCGATGGTTGCAAGCAACATACTTACGCCGAATGAGAACAGCAAAAGCTGTAACAGCGGAACAAACGCCAAAAGCCAAGTAAGCTTGGGGTAAACACCCAAAACGCACGAAACCGCAACAAGCACGATAAGCGAAATTAAAAAGATGACATAGTTATAAAGCACTTCTGACAACGGGTAGAGGTATTTCGGTACATAGACTTTCTTTATCATACCCGAGTTTGCGCGTATTGAGCGCAGTGACGAACGGGTTGAGGAAGAAAAGAAAGTAAAGCAAAGTCTACCGCTTAATATATATACGGGGTACGAAACGCCGTCACCGCTTCTGCCGAGGATAGAACCGAAAACGAAAGTCAGGACAATCATCATCAAAAGCGGTTCAAGCAACGACCAAACTATGCCGAGGTACGACCTGCGGTAACGCAACTTAATGCCTTTTTTTACCAGTTCTATTAACAAGAACCTGTATTTCAAAAAATTGTTGTATATTCTTCTCATAAAACTTGTTCCCTTTCAAAATTACCGCAAACAAATAAATATACCCAACAGCTATATTTTACCATATATCTTGCATTATTTCAACAATAATATTGCCGAAGTACGAATATATGTTATTCTTTACCATCCTCGATAATGCTGTCACCGACCGCCTCGTCATCGCCGCCCGAGCCGTGCAGGCGTATTATGACAAAGGCGACAACGGCGGCAACAATCAGCGCGGCTATAACGGCAACTATCACAAAAAACCACGCGTGCGAGCCTTTTTTATGCGTGCTTGACGCAGACGCTGTACCCGAAACGGCAGTACTGTTATCATCAAGATTATCTATAACAGCATTATTACCGCTTACTGTGGCGTTATTACCCTGCGAAGCAGTGCTTTCGGCAGAGGTAGCTTGCGAAGAAACAACCAAATCCTTCGAAGGCTTGCCGTTTGAATTACCCTCTTGGTACGAGTGGTCGGAAATGATTATCGACGGCAAAACAACACCGTCGTATTCGGCAACGGTTATTTCAAAGCTTGCCGTAAAGCCGCGATAATTTACAGTTATTGTCTGCTTACCCGCAAGCGCATAATTATAGCCGCCCACGGTGTATTCGTTTTGTTTAAGCTGAACATATTTGCCGCTGTAAACCGCAACGACCTTAAG
>CAZIEH010000062.1:0-9818 GCA_964538695.1 uncultured Eubacterium sp.
GGGAAAGGATTTTATCGAGGTTCGCGGTGCAAACGAACATAATTTAAAAAATGTCGATGTAAAGGTTCCGCGCGACAAGCTGGTTGTTTTTACGGGACTTTCGGGCAGTGGCAAATCGTCACTTGCTTTCGACACCATTTACGCCGAGGGTCAGCGCAGATATGTCGAGTCCCTTTCGTCGTATGCAAGAATGTTTTTGGGTCAAATGGAAAAGCCGCGCGTTGAAAGTATAGAGGGGCTTTCGCCCGCAATTTCGATAGACCAAAAAACCACATCTAAAAATCCGCGTTCTACCGTAGGCACGGTAACCGAAATTTACGACTATTTGCGCTTGCTTTACGCCCGTGTAGGTGTGCCGCATTGCCCAAAGTGCGGCAGAGAAATTCGCCGACAGTCGGTCGACCAAATTGTGGACAAGGTTGCCGCCCTGCCCGAGGGTACGCGTTTTCAGGTAACCGCACCCGTGGTTCGCGGCAGAAAGGGTATGCACGAAAAAGAAATTGATGCGGCAAGAAAGGGCGGCTTTGCGCGTATTATCGTTGACGGCAACCTTTACGACCTGTCTGAAAAAATCGAGCTTGAAAAAAACAAAAAGCATAATATAGAAATCGTTGTCGACCGTCTTGTTATTCGCGACGGCATTGCAAGCCGCTTGACCGATAGCATAGAAACCGCATCAAAGCTTTCGGGCGGCTTAACGCATATAGATATCATCGGCGGCGAAACACTTGAATTTTCCGAAAATTACGCCTGCCCGGAGCATGGCTTCAGCATACCTAAGTTAGAGCCGAATATGTTTTCGTTCAACAATCCGTTCGGCGCGTGCGAAAAGTGCAGTGGCATAGGCGTGTTTATGAAGGTCGACCCACGATTGGTTGTACCCGACGGCACTGTTTCCATAAACGGCGGCGCAATAAAGGCAAGCGGCTGGAACGGCAGGGGCTCGTGGAATAATCCGCACCTCGCCTCGTTTGCGTCGATGTACTACGATGGGCTTTCAAAGCATTACGGCTTTGACCTTGACACACCTTTTGACGAGCTTTCCGACAGTGTTAAGCAGATTATTTTGTACGGTACAGATGAAGAAATAACATTCACAAGAAAAAGCGATTGGGGCGGCGGCAGCTACAAGGCGGTTTTTGAGGGGGTAATACCCAACCTTGAACGCAGATACCGCGAAACGACAAGCGATTCCGCGCGCGCCGAAATAGAAAATTATATGACCGCAAGCAGTTGCCCCGAATGTAACGGCGCAAGGCTTAACAATGCTTCTCTTAGTGTAACTGTGGGTGACAAAAACATAAACGAGTTTTGCAACCTTTCTGTTGTCGAGGAGCTTGAGTATATCTCCACACTTTCTTTCGGCGAACGCGACAGCGTAATTGCAAAGCCCGTGCTTAAAGAAATTTGCGCAAGGCTTGATTTTTTAAAGAGTGTAGGGCTTGATTATCTTACCCTTTCGCGTTCCTCGGGGACACTGTCGGGCGGCGAAAGTCAGCGTATACGCCTTGCAACGCAAATCGGCTCGTCGCTTATGGGCGTTTTGTATATACTTGACGAACCCAGCATAGGCTTGCACCAGCGCGATAACGACCGCCTGCTTGCAACGCTTAAAAAGCTTCGCGATATAGGCAATACTTTGATTGTTGTCGAACATGATGAGGATACAATGCGCGCGGCTGATTATATTGTGGATATCGGTCCCGGTGCAGGCATACACGGCGGTAATGTCGTTTGCGCAGGTACACCCGACGAGGTTATGGCTTGTCGCGAGTCGGTAACGGGTGACTATCTTTCGGGCAGGCGCAAAATCCCCGTGCCAGAAAAAAGGCGCAAGGGCAACGGCGGCTTTTTGGAGGTTGTCGGCGCAACCGAGAACAATCTTAAAATAAAAAGTGTAAAAATACCGCTTGGAAAATTTGTTTGCGTAACGGGTGTTTCGGGTAGCGGCAAATCGACACTCGTAAACGAAATTATAAACAAGCGGCTTTCAAATCAGCTTAACGGCGCGCGTGCGCTGTGGGGCAAGCACACCGCTATGAAAGGCATAGACCTGCTTGATAAGGTTATAGATATCGACCAATCCCCCATCGGCAGAACTCCGCGCTCTAATCCTGCGACATACACGGGCGTTTTTACCGATATACGCGAGCTGTACGCCGCCACTGCCGAGGCAAAACTGCGCGGCTACGGCGCAGGGCGTTTTTCGTTCAATGTCAAGGGCGGCAGGTGCGAGGCTTGTCAGGGTGACGGCATTGTTAAAATAGAAATGCACTTTTTGCCCGATGTTTATGTCCCGTGCGAGGTTTGCGGCGGTGCGCGTTATAATCGCGAAACCTTGGAGGTAAAGTATAAGGGTAAAAGCATACACGATGTGCTTGAAATGACGATTGAGGAGGGCTTGCACTTCTTCGCAGAGCATCCGAAAATCGCGCGCAAATTACAAACGCTTTTCGATGTGGGGCTTGGGTATGTTAAGCTTGGGCAATCCGCAACCACACTGTCGGGCGGCGAGGCACAGCGTGTAAAGCTTGCGACAGAGCTTTCGCGTCGACCCACGGGTAAAACGGTTTACATTCTTGACGAGCCTACAACCGGCCTGCACACGGCAGATGTTCAGCGGCTTTTAGATGTTTTAAATCGCCTTGCCGACATGGGCAACACCGTTTTGGTTATAGAGCATAATTTGGATGTTATAAAAACCGCGGATTATATTATAGATTTGGGCCCCGAGGGCGGCGACCGCGGCGGTACGGTGGTTGTAAGCGGTACTCCCGAACAGGTTGCGGCGTGCGAAAAGTCATATACGGGACAATTTTTGAAAAAACTGCTTTAAATTTACAAAATATTAACCCATATCGGCGGCTTATAATATACAATTTTTTTAAAAGCGAGAGGAGCAACGGCTTGTGTTCGGATATGTCAGAATTTTGAAAAGCGAACTGCGCGTGTGGGAATATGAAACCTATCACGCTGTTTACTGCTCGCTTTGCAAACAGCTTGGCAAGACATACGGCCCTTTTGCACGGCTTACACTAAGCTATGATTTTACTTTTTTGGCACTTCTCTCCCTTTCACTGCAAAACGGCGAGGTGCCGCAAAAAAGTGGCAGGTGTACTTGTAACCCCTTAAAAAAGTGCAGTTATTGCACGGATTGCGACGGCGTGCTTGAAAATGCCTCTGCCGCGGCTATGGTAATGCTTTATTATAAGCTTTTGGACAATATCGACGACTCTGAAATGCCGAAAAAGCTGTTTTACAAGCTGTTGTCCCCGTATTTTTCACGAAAGCACAAAAAGGCGGTTGCAAAATATCCGCAGTTCGGCGAAATTGTCGGTGAATATATCGAAAGACAAAATCTGCTTGAAAAAAACGGCTGTACCGTTTTGGACGAAATTGCTGAACCCACTGCGGTGGCACTCGGCAAAATTTTCGAATTGCTTACAGATGATGCGTCGCAAAAACGCGTTCTGTCACAGCTTGGCTACTGCATAGGTAAATGGATTTATTTAATCGACTGCGCCGCCGACCTCGAAAAGGATATAAAGGACGGTAGCTTTAATCCGCTGAAAATCGGCGCAACCGAGCCTTTAAAGGAATATGCAAAAGCGCGGCTTGAACCGTTGCTTAACACCTGTATAACCAATGCCGGACTGAGCCTTGAATTGCTTGATGTTAAAAAATACAGGGGAATTCTCGAAAACATTGTGTATTTGGGAATGAAATCCACACAGAATACAGTTTTTTCAAAAGGAGATACCAAATGAAAGACCCATATGAAGTTTTAGGTATATCGCGCAACGCCACTGATGACGAGGTAAAAAAAGCCTATCGCGAAATGGCGCGCAAATATCACCCCGATGCATACGCCGACAATCCACTTTCAGACCTTGCGGCGGAAAAAATGCAGGAAATAAATGCGGCATATGATGAAATAATGAATATGCGAAAAAACGGCGGCGCAAATCACGGAGGTTCGAATTACGGTGGCTCTTCCTACGGCGGTTCGTCGAACTCGCGCTATAAGGATGTTCGCAATTATATAAATTCCGGCAGATACGACGAGGCACAGGAGCTTTTGGACGGCGTTCAGATAAGCGCCCGCGATGCCGAGTGGTATTTCCTAAACGGCTCTGTACTTTACAAGCGCGGCTGGTTTGACAATGCATACACAAGCTTTGCCACCGCGTGCAGAATGTCGCCGAACAATCCCGAATACCGTGCGGCTTTTGAACACGCACAGCGCCAGCGCGGCGGCTTTAACGGCTATGGCGGATACCGTGGCACAAGCTATGGCAACGGCAGTGCGGGTGGCTGTACGGGTTGCGATGTTTGCACCTCGCTTTGTATTGCCGATACCTGCTGTGAATGTATGGGCGGCGACCTTATACGCTGTTGTTAATATTTCAAAAACGGGCGTTTGCGCCGAAAGGTTGGTTATTATGAAAAACAGTGCAAAAACAGCATTTTGCGGTATAATAGCTTGCCTTGCGGTTACGGTTATGCTGTGTGCGTATTTCCCGTTTGCAACATATGCGATACCTGCGGCGGCAGGTATCCTTTTTGCTGTTTTAAATATCGAGGTTGGCAGAAAATGGTCGCTTGGTGCATTTGTTGCGGCGGCTGTAATAAGCCTTATTTTATGCGAAAAAGAGGCGGCGACATTGTTCGTTTTCTTTTTCGGGTGGTATCCTATTGTCAAGGGCGTTATAGAACAGCATTTGCGTGCGGTTGCGGAATGGCTTGTAAAGCTGTTGGTTTTCAATATCGCGGTAATCGCCGCATATGCTGTTATCGTTTTCGTTTTGCAAATTCCCCTGTCGGAAAGCGGCGAGGTCGGCGTTTGGTTTACCGCGGGTCTGCTTGCTATTGGGAATGTTGTTTTTATTATTTATGACATCGGTCTTACACGGGTCATAGGTGCGTATTTTTACAAAATGCACGACCGTGTGCGCCGTATGTTCGAGAGAGGGTGATTTTTTGCTGAAAATCGTTGTTATCGGCGGCGGTGCGGCAGGCTTGCTTGCGGCAGGTACGGCGGTGCGGCAGGGCGCAAGTGTAACCGTGGCAGAGCATATGCCGCGTGTTGCCAGAAAGGTTATGATAACGGGCAAGGGGCGTTGCAATGTTACAAACCGTTGCAATCGCGACGAGCTTATGGCGGCTGTCACAAAAAACGGCAGGTTTTTGTATTCGGCATTTTCCGCTTTTTCGCCCGAGGATACGATTTCGCTTTTCGAGGGCTTGGGTGTTCCGCTTAAAACCGAGCGCGGCAACCGTGTCTTTCCGCAAAGTGACCGTGCTGTTGATATTGTCGATGCGCTGAAAAAATATGCCGACGGTGCGAAAATCATAACCGCTGAAGCCACTGAAATTGTTTGTGAAAACGGTGCTGTGCGCGCGGTGCAGCTTGAAAACGGCGACGAAATACCCTGTGACCGTGCAATTATCGCCACGGGCGGTTGTTCTTATCCGCTTACAGGCTCTACGGGTGACGGATATCGAATTGCCGCCGCGCTCGGACACACGGTAACCGAGTGCGAGGGCTCGCTTGTCCCCCTTTGCTGTGAAGAGGGCTTTTGCAGTATTTTGCAGGGACTTTCGCTGAAAAATGTCGAGCTGAAAATATGCAAAAGCGGCGCGAAAAAACCTGTTTTTTGCGATTTCGGCGAAATGCTGTTCACGCATTTCGGCATATCGGGACCGCTGGTGCTAAGTGCATCTGCGCACCTGAAAAACATAAAAAGCGATCAGTATACCGCGCATATAGATTTAAAGCCTGCACTTGATGCGCAAACGCTTGATGCGCGCTTGCTTAAAGATTTCAAAAAGTACGGCAGTCGCGACCTTGTAAATTCACTTGACGACCTTTTGCCGAAAAAGCTTATAAGTGTCGTGATAAGAGCGTCGGGCATACCGCCGCACAAAAAAGTCAGCGAAATAACCCGCGACGAGCGCGCCGCGATAGTCGCCGTACTGAAATCGCTTACATTGCATATCACCGAAAAACGACCCGTAGAAGAGGCAATTGTGACCTCGGGTGGTATTTCGGTTAAAGAAATAGACCCGTCGACAATGCAGTCACGCCTTGTAAAAGGACTTTACTTTGCAGGCGAGGTTATAGATGTCGATGCATACACGGGCGGTTTTAATTTACAAATAGCATTTTCAACAGGATATCTTGCAGGCACAAGTGCCACTGAATATACGGAGGGTTAAAAATGATTTCCATTGCAATTGACGGGCCTGCCGGGGCAGGCAAAAGCAGTATTTCACGAAAGGTCAGCGAAAAGCTCGGCTATATTTATGTGGACACAGGTGCGCTTTATCGCGCAATAGGTCTTACACTTGATACGGCAGGTATTTCGCCCGAGCAAACCGAGGCTATTGAAAAAAAGCTTGCCGAAACAACAATTGATATAGCGTTTGTCGACGGCGAACAGCGCGTGCTTGTAAACGGTAACGATGTTTCTGGTGAAATACGCACTCCGAAGGTTTCGATGCTTGCATCGGCATATTCGGCTTTGCCCGAGGTGCGCGCATATCTTCTCGGTTTACAGCGCGGTATGGCGGAAAAGCATAATGTTATTATGGACGGGCGCGACATCGGCACGGTTGTTTTGCCGAATGCCGAGGTTAAAATCTATCTGACAGCCTCTGCCGAAACAAGGGCTGATCGCCGTTATAAGGAGCTTTGCGAAAAAGGCGTCGATGCGGTGTACGAGGATGTTTTGAATGAGATTAAGCAACGCGATTATAACGATATGCACCGCGAGGTTGCTCCGCTGAAAGCGGCTGACGATGCGGTTACGGTCGATAACAGCGATTGCGACCTTGAGCAGTCGGTAGAGCTGTTGATTTCGGTTATAAACGAAAGGATAAAATAGCTATGGGTGCATTGTACGGTTTTATAAAATATGTCGGCGGCGCACTTATGAAGGTGCTGTTCCCCACAAAAATCGTCGGACGCGAGAATATACCCACGGGCGGCGGTTACATAATCTGCTGTAACCATACGCACTTTATGGATGTTGCGTTTTTGGTGCCTGCGTTTCCGAAAAAAATACGCTTTATGGCTAAGCAAGAGCTTTTCGAAAAGCCTTTTTCGCGTTGGTTTGTTACACATATGGGCGGCTTTCCCGTTGCACGCGGCAGTGGCGGCGCGGCGGCGATAAAAACCGCGACGGATATTTTAAACGGCGGCGAAATAGTCGGCATTTTCCCCGAGGGTACACGCTCTAAAGACGGTAGACCTCACGGTGCAAAAAGCGGCGTTGCGGTTATAGCATCGCAAGCAGGTGTGCCTGTTGTTCCCTGCTCTGTTTATTACGAGGGCAAGCTGCGCGTTTTTAAAAGAATAACCCTAACCGTCGGCAAGGCTATACCTGCCGAGGAATTACAACTGCAATCCAACGACCGCCGAGAGCTAAAAAGAATTTCCACAGCGATAATGGACAGAATTGTAAAACAGTGGGAGGCAGGACATTGCAAATAACCGTTGCAAAAACCGCAGGCTTTTGCTTTGGCGTAAACCGTGCGGTCGAAACTGTTTTAAAGCTTGCGGGCTCGGGACAGCGCGTTTGCACGCTGGGCCCTATCATTCACAATAACCAGCTTGTTGCAGAACTTGCGCAAATGGGTGTAAGAATAATAGACGACCCGTCGCAGGCAGACCCCGACGAAATTTTGGTAATTCGTTCGCACGGCGTTTCGGCGGCGGTCGAGCAGGCGGCTGAAAAAAGCTGTCGCACGGTGTGCGATGCAACCTGTCCGTTTGTTTCTAAAATACACAAAATTGTCGCCGAGGCGGCACAAAACGGCTCGCCCGTTCTTATAGCCGGTGACGAAAATCATTCCGAGGTTATCGGCATACGCGGTCACCACACGGGCGAAAGCTTTGTGTTTAAAGACGAAAAACAGCTGTCGCAATTTGTCGCAGAGGGCGGTTTTTCTTCGCAAAATGCGCCTGTTTTGGTCGCTCAAACAACTTTTAACGCCGATTTGTGGAAAAAATGTCAAAAAACTTTCAAAAAACTATATACAAACGGCGTAATTTTTGATACAATATGTAATGCAACTTCCGCCAGACAGCTTGAGGCGGCGGAGCTTGCCGAAACCAACGATGTTATGGTAGTCGTCGGCGGTCGGCACAGCTCTAATACCCACAAGCTTTTCGAGGTTTGCAAAAGTCGTTGTCCGCGTACCTGTTTTGTCGAAACGGCAGACGAGCTTACGCGCGATATGTGGCTTGGTGCCTCGTCGGTGGGGATTGTTGCGGGTGCTTCAACACCTGCAGGTATAATAAAGGAGGTCCAACACACCATGACTGAGAACATAAACTCTGTCGCAGACAACAATGTAATTTCCGATGAAATGTCCTTTGAAGAGGCTCTTGAGGCATCACTCAGCACTCTTAACAACGACCAAAAGGTCAAGGGCACAGTCCTTTCCGTTAATTCGCAGGAAATTAAGGTAGACATCGGAAGAAAGTACACCGGCATAGTAAAAGCCGATGAGTATTCGTATGACCCGAACGCCGATATGGCAAGCGAAGTTAAGGTCGGCGATGTACTTGATTTAATCATTATGCGAACCAACGACCAAGAGGGTACAATCGCCCTTTCAAAGCGTCGTTTTGATTCTATAGCAGGATGGGAAAAGGTTGTTGAGGCAAAGGAAAACGAAACCGTTGTCGAGGGTAAAATTGCCGATGTTATTAAGGGTGGCGTTGTCGCTACTTATCAGGGCATCCGCGTGTTTATTCCCGCTTCGCTCGCAACTCTTTCACGCGCCGAGTCGCTTGATAATTTAAAGGGTACAGTCGCATCATTCAAAATTATCGAAATCGGTCGCGGTCGCCGCGCTGTCGGCTCTATCAAGGCTGTTTTAGCCGAGCAGAAAAAAGAGCTTGAGGAGAAATTCTGGGCTGAGGTTGAGCTTGAAAAGGTTTACACAGGCGTTGTTAAGTCGCTTACAAGCTACGGCGCTTTCGTAGATCTCGGCGGCGTTGACGGTATGATACATATTTCAGAGCTGTCTTGGTCGCGCATTAAGCACCCGTCACAGGTTGTAAATGTAGGCGATACCGTTGAGGTTTATATTAAGAATATCGATGCCGAGAACCGCAAAATTTCGCTTGGTTACAAAAAGGCAGAGGATAACCCGTGGGATATTCTTAAAAACAACTATGCTGTCGGCGACACCGTAAAGGTTACCGTTGTAAGTATGACAAGCTACGGCGCATTTGCCCGTGTTATTCCCGGCGTTGACGGTCTTATCCACATTTCGCAAATTGCAAATCGTCGCATTGAAAAGCCGCAGGATGAGCTTACCATCGGTCAGGAAGTCGATGCAAAAATCACCAATATTGATTTCGAGCAGAAGCGCGTAAGCCTTTCTATCCGCGCACTTCTCCCCGAAGAGGCAGAGACTGCCGAAGTAGCAGAAGCAGCAGAGGTTGCAGAGGAAGCTGCCGAATAATTACGGTATTTAAAATCAAAAAAAGCGGTGTTTTTACGCCGCTTTTTTGTGTATGAGAGGGAAAAAGCTATGAAAAAGTTTTGGGCGGATTTTAAGGATTTCGCAATGAAAGGCAATGTTGTCGATATGGCTGTCGGTGTTGTTGTCGGCTCGGCGTTCGGTAAAATTGTGTCATCGCTTGTTGCTGATATAATAACGCCGCTTATAAGCCTTATTATCGGCAAAATGTCGCTTGCCGACTTGAAATGGGTTATGCGCCCCGCGGTGCTTGATGACAAGGGTGCGATTTTGCAAAACGAGGTTGCGCTGACCTACGGTAACTTTATACAGTCGGTTAT
>CAZIEH010000063.1:0-9644 GCA_964538695.1 uncultured Eubacterium sp.
GTACTATAACACTTCGCGGCAAAGCCGCAAAAAACCGTAACCCGAGGGAGGCTATTTCAAACGGCTTTGCACTGCTTACCGAGGAACGGCGCGCAACAGGTATTTTCGGCATTTTGAATATTCGTGAAAATACAACCGTGTCATCACTTAAAAAATGCAAAAAAGGCATATTTTTGTCGTCTAAATTGCAAAAAGAAAAGACAGCGGCTTGCATAAAAGCTATGCATATAAAAACGCCGTCACAGGAAACTGAAATTCGTACACTTTCGGGCGGTAATCAACAAAAAGTTATTTTGGGCAGATGGCTGTTGACTGAGCCGACAGTGCTACTGCTTGACGAGCCGACACGAGGCATAGATGTCGGTGCGAAATATGAAATATACCGCCTTATAATCGATCTTGCAAAAAGCGGAAAGGCTGTTATTATGGTATCCTCCGAAATGCCGGAGCTGTTGGGCGTTTGCGACAGGATTTTAGTTATGTCGGACGGCAAGCTTGCAGGGGAGCTGCCTGCAACCGCAACTCAAGAGGAAATTATGACACTTGCGGCAATGTATGCTTAGTAAAATAGGAGGTGAAAAAATGTCTAACGGTAAAACAGGTACGCAAAGCGGTATGGTGAAGGCGGTGCATATTTTCAAAACGGGTTCAGCCGCCGAAAAGCGCCGAGTCATTACGGATTTGCTTTTTAACAACGCTATGTATATAATAATTGCAATCGCGATAATTTACATTGCCGTGCGCGTTCCCGCTTTTTTAAAGCTACCATCTATTATAAATATTATCTCGCTTACTGCGGCAAAGCTGCCTATCGCCCTCGGTATCGGCGGAACGATAGTTTTGACGGGTACTGATATTTCGGCAGGCAGATGTGTCGGACTGACGGCGTGTATTGCCGCATCGCTTTTGCAAATGCCGCAATATGCAAACAAAATTTTCCCAAATATCGGCGTAGTGCCGCTTTGGGTAGTGCTGATAGCAGTAATTACAGTCGGCGCGGCAATAGGCTTTGTAAACGGCTTTTTTGTTGCGAAATTCAAGCTGCATCCGTTTATAGTAACACTTTCAACACAGCTGATAGTATTCGGTTTGGTTCTTATGTATCTTATGATAGGCGGTAACAACGGGCAGACAATTTCGGGACTTGACCCGTCGTATACCGATTTTGTCAGAGGTACGCTTTTTACTGTCGGCGGCGTTGCTGTGCCGAAATATGTTCTTTATGCGGCAATTTTGACAGTTATTATGTGGCTGATATGGAACAAAACGAAGTTCGGCAAAAATATGTTTGCCGTAGGCTCTAATGAAGAGGCGGCAAATGTTTCGGGCGTAAATGTTTTTAAAACAATTGTATGCGTGTTTATTCTTGCAGGTATTATGTACGGTATAACCGGCTTTATCGAGGGCGCAAGAATAGCGTCTTGTTCGGCAAATACAGGACTTAATTACGAGTCGGATGCGATAGCGGCTTGCGTTATCGGCGGTGTTTCTTTTGTTGGCGGTACAGGTAAAATAAGCGGAATAGTAATAGGCGTGTTCTTATTGCAGATTATTTTTGTCGGTCTTAATTTTCTTTCGGTCGACGCAAATATGCTGTATGTTATAAAGGGTCTTATAATTCTTTTTGCCTGTGCTGTGGATATGCGAAAATATCTTGCGCGCAGATAAATAAAAAACAGTATGCAATTTTAAATTGCATACTGTTTTTGCTTTTAAAGAATAATTGAACTGCCTGTCATTTCTTCGGGCTGCGGAAGTCCGAGAACCTTTAGCATTGTCGGTGCTATATCGCACAGCTTGCCGCCCTCGCGCAATTTGCAATCGCCGTTACCTATAACGCAGAAGGGAACGGGATTGGTTGTGTGTGCGGTAAACGGTGTACCGTCTTCGGCAACCATACAGTCGGCATTGCCGTGGTCGGCAGTAATCATCATAACTCCGCCAAGCTCTTTTACAACGCCTGCTATTTTGCCGACACAGGTATCGACAGTTTCAACGGCTTTTACAGCCGCCTCGAAAACGCCTGTATGACCAACCATATCGCAGTTTGCAAAATTCAGAATTATAACATCATATTTGCCGCTGTTAAGAGCATCACAAACCTTGTCACAAACCTCAAAAGCACTCATTTCGGGCTGTAAATCATAGGTTGAAACCTTGGGCGATGCAACAAGTATGCGGTCTTCGCCGTCAAACTCAATCTCATTACCGCCGTTAAAGAAGAAGGTTACATGGGCGTACTTTTCGGTTTCGGCAATTCTAAGCTGTGTTTTGTCGCACTTTGCAAGATATTCGCCGAGTGTGTTGTTAAGCGACTGTGGCTTAAATGCAACATCAACATTCGGCATAGATGCATCGTACTGTGTCATACAGACATAGTAAACCGAAAGCTTGCCGCCCTTGCGTTCGAAACCGTCAAAAGCGGGGTCGACAAAGGTGCGTGTAATTTCTCTTGCACGGTCGGGACGGAAGTTGAAGAAAATTATGCTGTCACCGTTTTTAACGGTGTCACCGCCTGCAATAACCGTCGGCAGAACAAACTCGTCTGTAAGATTTTTGCCGTCGGCATCGACAGTTTCATACGATTTGCGAATAGCATTAACGGCATCGTCGGCTTTTTCGCCCTCGCCGCAAACCATTGCGTTGTAGGCAAGCTCAACACGGTTCCAACGGTTGTCACGATCCATACCGTAAAATCTGCCCATAACGGTTGCGATTTTACCAACACCTATTTCCGCAAGCTTGTTTTGGAGCTCTGCGACGAAATCAGCACCCGAAGCGGGGGGAACATCACGACCGTCAAGCAGACAGTGTACATATACCTTTTCAAGACCATGCTGCTTTGCAAGGTTTAAAAGAGCATACAAATGCTCGTTATGCGAGTGAACGCCGCCGTCTGACAACAGACCCAAAAGGTGCAGTGCGCTGTCATTCTTTTTGCAATTATCAATTGCGGCAAGAAAAGCATCGTTATTGTAAAAATCGCCGTCGGCAATTGCCTTTGTAATTCGTGTAAGCTCTTGGTAAACAATTCTGCCTGCACCAATGTTGGTGTGACCTACCTCACTGTTGCCCATTTGCCCGTCTGGCAGACCAACATCCATACCAGATGCGCCGATGTAAGTCAGCGGATTTTCGGCAAAAAGCTTGTCAAGATTCGGTGTTTCGGCGTTAAAAATGGCGTTACCGCCGTATTCGATATTTTTGCCGAAACCGTCCATTATTGTTAAAATTAAAGGTTTTTTCATTGCTGTAATATACCCCTTTAAATTATTTGCTTGCGGCTTTAACAATTACAGAGAAATCCTCTGCTTTAAGTGAAGCACCGCCGATAAGACCGCCGTCAACATCGGGCTGTGCAACAAGTTCGTCGGCATTCTTTGCGTTCATAGAGCCGCCGTACTGTACGGTAAGACCGTTTGCGGCATTTTCACCGTAAAGCTTTTTAACGGTATTTCTGATAACTGCGCAAACCTCGTTAGCCTGCTCTGCGGTAGCTGTTTTGCCTGTGCCGATAGCCCAAACAGGCTCGTAAGCGATGATAACATTTTTAAGCTGTTCCTCGGTTACGCCGCCAAGAGCGATTTTGGTCTGCATAGCAACAAGCTCTTCTGTAATGCCTTGCTCGCGCTGTTCAAGATATTCGCCAACGCAAACAATCGGTTTTAAACCGTTTGCAAGTGCGGCAAGTGTGCGCTTGTTTACGGTTTCGTCGGTTTCGCCGAAATAAGTTCTTCTTTCGGAGTGACCGATGATAACATACTCAACGCCCATTTCTTTAAGCATGGGTGCCGAAACCTCGCCCGTGAATGCGCCCGAAGCCTCGAAATGGCAGTTTTCCGCACCGATTTTGATGTTGCTGCCGTCAGCAGCTTTAAGAGCTGCATCAAGGTCAACAAACGGTACGCAAAGTACTACTTCGCAATCTGCATCCTTAACAAGGGGTTTCATTTCATTGATAAGAACGGTTGTTTCAGCCGGTGTTTTGTTCATTTTCCAGTTACCTGCGATAACTGCTTTGCGTAAATTCTTGTTCATAATAAATTCCTCCGTTATTTTGGATTATCTGTTGTATTACGCCGCCGCAATACACACGAAAAGCACGGCGGTTATGTCCGCCGCGCCTTTATTTGTCGTTACTTAGTCCTTGTCGTTAAGGCAAGCGATACCGGGCAATTCCTTACCCTCAAGATATTCAAGCGATGCGCCGCCGCCTGTTGAAATATGCGACATTTTGTCTGCATAACCAAGCTTCTGAACAGCAGCCGCACTGTCGCCGCCGCCGATTATCGAAATAGCGCCCGACTCGGCAACTGCCTTTGCAACACCGATAGTGCCGTTTGCAAAGCTTTCCCATTCAGAAACGCCCATAGGACCGTTCCAGATAACAGTGCCTGCGCCCTGAATGGATTTTGCGAACAGCTCGGTAGTTGTGGGACCTATGTCAAGACCCATCCAACCGTCGGGGATAGAGTCGGAATAAATACGCATATTGGTGGTGTTTTTGTCGTACTCTTTACCGATGATGTTGTCAACGGGCAAAAGGAACGAAACGCCTTTTTCTTTTGCCTTTTCAACCATTGCGCGTGCATCGTCAAGACGGTCATCCTCGCAAATCGAGGTACCGATGTTGTTGCCGAAAGCACGGAAGAAAGTGTATGCCATACCGCCGCCGACAATAATCATATCGCACTTGTCGATAAGGTTGTTTATAACACCGATTTTGTCGGAAACCTTTGCGCCGCCGAGAATGGCGACGAGAGGACGCTTGGGCTCTTCAAGAGCGCCGCCGATAAAGTTGATTTCTTTTTGAATAAGGTAGCCGCAAACAGCCGGAAGATGGTCTGCAACGCCTGCTGTCGAAGAGTGTGCGCGGTGAGCCGAGCCAAAAGCATCGTTTACGAAAATTTCGGCAAGGTCTGCAAACTTCTTGCTAAGCTCGGGGTCGTTTTTGGTTTCGCCGGGCTCAAAACGGACATTTTCAAGAAGCATTACATCGCCATCGTTAAGTGTCTTTGAAAGTGCCTGTGCATCTTCGCCGACAACATCCTTTGCCATTTTAACCTCTTTACCCAAAAGCTCTGACAGGCGTTTTGCAACGGGTGCCAAAGAAAACTCGGGGTTGACCTGACCCTTAGGTCTGCCGAGGTGCGAGCAAAGTATAAGCTTAGCACCCTGATCGATAAGGTACTGAATTGTGGGAAGTGATGCGACGATACGCTTATCGCTTGTGATAACGCCGTCCTCCATCTTGACATTGAAGTCGCAACGAACAAGAACGCGCTTGCCCTTAACATCAATATCTTCAATTGATTTTTTGTTTAATGCTGCCATTGTAACAGTTCTCCTTTCAAGGTAAATAACACCTTGTTAATTTTCGGACAATCTTATTTTATACCAAAACTTTGTATTTTGCAACCTTTTTAACGCAAACTGCGCAATTTTTCAAATACGGCACTGCTTTTACGGGTTGTCCCAATCGTAATTGTGCAGATTGCCGAAATTTTGCAGCTCGGGATAATCCCATTGCCGCAAAACCTCATACGCCGCAATAGCAACCGTGTTCGAAAGATTAAGACTGCGCGCGTTACCTATCATAGGTACACGCACACAGCTTTCGGGATTTTCAAGCAAAAGCTCCTCAGGAAGACCCTTGGTTTCTTTGCCAAAAAGCAAATAGCAGTTATCCTCATACGCAACATCGCTGTAAACCTTTCGCGCTTTCGTGGTGAAATAGTAAAAGTTGCCGCTGTTTTTTTTCAAAAACTCCGCAAAGCTTTCGTAGTATGTTATGTCAAGTAAGTGCCAATAGTCAAGCCCTGCACGCTTTAGCTTTTTATCGTCGATTTTAAAGCCCATAGGCCCCACAAGGTGCAGTCTTGCACCCGTTGCCGCACAGGTTCTGGCGATATTGCCTGTGTTTTGCGGTATTTCCGGCTCGACCAAAACAATGTTAAGTGTACTCATATTCTAAACCCTGCTTGCTATTATTTGCGCTTTTCCGTTTATGCAAACCTTGCCGAAGCCTGCGGGTACAAGCAATGACTCGCCGCGGCTTAATGTGCAACCGTTGACCTGCGCACTGCCGTCGGTGCAAAGCAGGTGAATAAAGCTTTTGCCGTCTGCGAAAAGCTCTGCCGTGCCGTCTGCCGAAATAAGCTGTGATGTGAAATATTTACAGCTTCCCAAAATATCCGACTGCGGCTTGCCGTAGGGAAGAGTGGGCTTTTCAAGCTTTGTAACCTTTAACGCCTTTTCAATATGTAATTCGCGCGGCTTGCCGTCCGCGCCGACTCTTGCATAGTCGTAGACACGGTATGTAAGGTTGGAATTTTGCTGAATTTCGGCAATAAGTATGCCTGCGCCGATTGCGTGAATTGTACCCGACTCTATAAAGAAGCAGTCACCCTTTGCTACGGGTACCTTGTTCAGCACCTCGCAAACAGTGTCTTGTTCAATACGCTTTTTAAATTCCTCAACCGAAACCTCGCGGTTAAAGCCGTAGTAAAGGTATGCGTCTTTTTCGCAATCAACAACATACCACATTTCTGTTTTGCCGTACTGACCCTCGTTCTTCAGTGCGTAATCGTCACTGGGGTGAACCTGCACCGAAAGGTTTTTCTTGGCATCTATAAGCTTTACAAGCATAGGGAAAAATTCAAAATCCTTACAATTGGTGCCAAAAAGCTCGGGACTTTCGGTGTAAAGCTGTTTAAGAGTCTTGCCGTCATACGCACCACCCGAAATAACCGATGCACCGTCATCGTGGCAAGAAAGCACCCACGCCTCGGCGATAGGCTCGCGGTCACTTTTAACACCGTACTCTTTAAGCTTTGTACCGCCCCAAAGATAATCCTTGGTTGCGGGTTGAAGTTTTAAAAGTTCCAAAATTATCACTCCCGTTAGTTTCTAACATATATTATAGACCGATATCTGCTATTTTGCAATATTTATTTGTAAACCTTGACAAACAGCGGTGCTTTTTGGTACAATATAATGAAATTATTTGTGCAGACACGCTGTATATGCTTTGTGTTTGCCGAGGGTGTGATTTTTAATGATACGCAGTATGACAGGCTACGGACGCGGTGCAGTGCAAAACGGCGATATGCAACTGACTGTCGAAATGAAGTCGGTAAACCACCGCTATCTTGAATGTTCCGTTCGAATGCCGCGTGAATTACTGTTTGCCGAGGATAAGCTTAAAAATCTTATAAAAACAAATATTCAGCGCGGTAAAATTGATGTTTTCGTTACGGCAAATTCTTCGGTTACTTCCGGTGGTGCGGTCACTGTAAACCACAGCTTTGCAGATTCATACATCGCGGCACTTAAAGAGCTTGCGAATGAATATAATTTAAAGGACGATATTTCCGTTTCAACCGTCGCAAGGTGTAACGAGGTTTTCACCGTAACCTCGCAAGAGCTTGATGAGGACACCGTATGGCAGTTGTTAGAGCAGGCAACGCGAGGTGCAATCGAAAATTTTGTCGATATGCGCGAGGCAGAGGGCAAAAAGCTTGCCGAGGATGTGCTTTCCCGTGCTGAAAAAATCGAACAGCTTGTGGGCTTTGTAGAGGAGCGTTCGCCCGAAACTGCGCGTGAATACAGGGTAAAGCTTGAAGAGAGAATGAGAGAGCTTTTGGACGGTGCGGCTGTTGACGAGCAACGCCTGCTTACCGAAACCGCGGTTATGGCGGATAAGCTTGCCGTGGCAGAGGAAACAGTGCGTCTGCGCAGTCATATAGCACAGCTTAGACAGCTTTTAAGCGGTGACGAGGCTATCGGCAGAAAAATTGATTTTTTGGTTCAGGAAATGAACCGCGAAACCAATACAATCGGCTCTAAGGCGCAGGATTCGCAAATTGCGGCAACGGTTATAGATATGAAAGCCGAAATCGAAAAAATAAGAGAGCAAATTCAAAATATCGAGTAGGTGTTTTATGAAGCTTATAAATATAGGGTTCGGCAATATGGTTTCAGCCGACAGGGTGGTTTCGGTGGTAAGCCCCGAGTCAGCACCCATTAAGCGCGTTGTGCAAGAGGCAAAAGAGGAAAAGCGCCTTATCGATGCAACGCAGGGCAGAAAAACCAAGGCGGTTATTTTTACCGACAGTGATTATATAATTTTGTCGTATCTTACGGCGGAAAAGCTAAAAGAACGATTTGTTGATGATGAGGGAGATATTGAATGAGTAAGGGTAGACTTATTATCGTCTCGGGGCCGTCGGGCTCTGGCAAGGATACTGTGCTTAACGAGGTGTTTAAAATGCACCCCGAGGTGCGGTTTTCAATTTCAAATGTTACACGCGCTATGCGCGAGGGCGAGGTTGCAAACGGCAAGTATCATTTCATTACTCGCGAGCAGTTCGAGGCGGCACTTGAGAACGGCGAGATTTTAGAGCATAATGTTTACCTCGGTAACTACTACGGTACGCCGAAAAAGCCTGTCGACGATGCTATAAAAGACGGTGCTGAAATAGTGCTTGAAATTGATATTAACGGTGCAAGAACAGTTAAGAAAAAATGCCCCGAGGCGGTCAGTGTGTTTATAATGCCGCCGTCTTTTGAGGTTTTACGCGCTCGTTTAAGCGGCAGGGGAACTGAAAGTGACGAGCAAATAAACGGCAGGCTTTCAATCGCCTTGGGCGAAATCGCCGCCGCTGACGAGTATGATTACATTGTTGTCAACGACCGTCTTGAAACGGCTGTTGATGAAATGATATCAATAATTCTCGGTGACAGGTGCAAAACCGAACGCCGTGAAAATATTATAAAAGAGGTGTTAATGGATGCTGAATCCGGCAATAGGTAAGCTTATAAACGCATATCCCAATCGTTATGAGCTGGTATTGGACATTGCACGCCGTGCAAGAAAAATATCGCAAAAAGCAGAGGAAGAAAACGAAACAATTGTTGAAAAAACGGTTACACTGGCTATGAATGAGCTGGCAAGAGAAAAAGAGCTGTAATATATCTGAAAGTGTGGTGGCTTGTCGATGGATGGCGTTATGATAGCACAGGTTTGTGTTGAAAGAACGGTATATCGCATTGACAAGCCATACGACTATATATTGCCCAAAGAGCTTGGCTGTGATGACCCTGTCGGCAAGCGTATTTTAATACCGTTCGGTAACGGTCACTCAACAAGACAGGGGTTTGTTATCGGCGTAAAAACCGATAGCGACTACGGCAAAAAGCTTAAACCAATAGTTGCTGTTTTAGATGAAGAGCCTATTTTGAACGAAGAAAGCCGACTTCTTGTCGAAAAGCTGAAGGAACGAACCTTTTGCACATATTTCGATGCAATTCGCGTGCTGTTGCCTGCGGGTATTTCTATGCGTGTTCGCGTGGCGTATGCATATAAAGAGGGCTATGACTGTACACCCTCGGCAGACGAGGCGGCGATTTTGCAATATTTACAAAAACGAGGTGATTACGAGGTTCGTGAAACCGTATTAAAGCGGTTTGGGTATACCGAGAAATCACCCTTGCTTGAGAAAATGTTCAAAAAGGGTATGCTGTCACGAAACGATTTTGCCAGCAGGCGGTTAAGTGACCCGACGGTTAAAATGGTGCGCCTTGTAAAAGATAATGTACCCCAAAAGCTTACCGACAAGCAAAAGGCTGTTATCGAAAAGCTT
>CAZIEH010000064.1:0-9635 GCA_964538695.1 uncultured Eubacterium sp.
GTATAATAATATATAATGTATATATGGTATTTTGCGCTGTCATATTTTGACGGCACATTTTTTGAAGGGATGTTGAAAATGAACGAATATTCCATTGTTGAAATGCTGCAAATTGCGTTGAAAAGAATACGGCTTATATTACTTGTAGGTATTCTTTGTGCCGCGGTTGCTTTTGTCTATTGTCACTTTATCGCCACGCCCAAGTATCAGGCAAGGGCAAGTGTTATCGGCAGTAACGGTAATGTTGCCGCTGACAGCGATTCTAAGCTTAACACCTACGGCAGTGACACATCTATCCAGTCGGGCGACCTTACCGCCTCGCTTTCGCTTACCGAAACATATGTTATTATGCTTAAACAAATGCCTACCGAAAGTCAGCTGTTTATCGACCGCATTACCGAAGCAGGTCTTGCAGATTATTACAACAACAATTCCTCGGTCGGCATAAGTGCGAACAAAGATACCTTGGTTATCGATATTGTTGTGGTTTCCACCGATAGTAAGGCGGCAAGAGAAATTGCAAACATCTATGCCGACTGTGCCTCGGATTTTATTTCCGACTACAACATCGGAATGATAAAGACCCTTTCAAAGGCGCGTGTCGCACAGCAAACCTCGCCGCATACCGCAAGAACGACACTGCTCGGCTTTTTGCTTGGTGCAATTGCCACAGCCGCTATCGCGGTTTATATCGAGCTTAGTGACCGCACCATAAACGGTGAAGATGATATTAAGACGAATTACGATATCCCAGTTCTCGGCGTTGTTCCCAACTTTCAGTCTATTGTAAAGGGAGGAAAAAAGCATGGCAAATAAAAATGATAAGGTTTACGAGTCCGAACGCGCGACTGACCTTGCCTCGGCAGAGGGCAGTCGTCAGCATGTTCCCTTTTTGATTGTAGAAGCCTACAAAACAATAAGAACGAATTTGCAGTTTTTGCTTTCCAATAAAAAGTGCAGAAAGGTTATAATTTCTTCCTGCGTGGCAGGCGAGGGTAAGTCGACAACGGCTGTCAACCTTGCAATAGCTTTTGCGCAAACCGGCAGTAAGGTTTTGCTTATAGATGCCGATATGCGTCGTCCCTCTATTTACAAAAAGCTTAAAGTCCAAAATACAAAGGGACTTTCGTCGGTACTTGTCGGCTTTTGCGAGGTTGAGGATACAATAACGCCCGTAAACACCTATCTTGATGTCATAACCGCGGGCCCTATTCCGCCCAACCCGTCTGAGCTGCTCGGCAGTGAAAAGATGGACGAGGTTTTTGACTTATTGGCAGAAAAATACGACTACATCTTTATTGATATGCCGCCTGTAAATGTCGTGTCAGACGCACTTGTGCTGGCAAAAAAGACCGACGGTATAGTTTTCGTTGTGCAGGACACCGCAACTACACACGAGGAATTTCAAAAAGCGCTTGACAGCATAGAATTTGCAAAGGTAAAGCTGCTTGGCGTTGTGCTTAACGGCACAAGCAAAAGCAAGCGTGCAAAATACCGTTATCGCTATATGACCGAAGGTAAGTACAACGGTATGTACGCCTATACCTCGCACACGGTAAAGTAGCGTTTAATTATGATTACCGATATTCACACCCATATTCTGCCCGAGGTTGACGACGGCGCGTCAAGTGTTGAAGAATCGCTTTCTTTGCTTAAAGCTTTGCGTGAGCAGGGGGTAACAGCTGTTGCGGCGACACCGCATTTTTACGCCGCTACCTGTCCCGCACCGCGTGTTCATTCGGCAGAAATTGCAGAAAGCTTTGCGCATATTAAAGCACAACTCGGTGATGACTCTTTAAAACTGTTTTCGGGACACGAGGTGCATTATTTCAGCGGCATTTGTGCCTGTGACGATTTGCGCTTTTTAACATACGGCGGAACGAACAAAATTTTAATTGAACTGCCGTTTGGCAGATTTGACCGCCGTATAATAGACGAGGTTGTCGAGGTGGCACTGAATTATCGTCTTTCGCCCGTGCTTGCGCATATAGAAAGATACGCCGATTGCGGTTGTTTTGAAAGTGTGCTTGAGGCAATTGACGACGGCTTTTGCAAAGCACAGCTTAATTGCGATTCGTTGCTTTTGCGCCATATGCGCCGACTTTCCTTGCAGCTTATCGATGATGGGTATATAAGTTATATCGCTACCGATACGCACTCTGTCACAGAGCGCCCGCCGCATATGGAGCGCGCGGCAAAGGTGATATCATCAAAGCTTGGCAAAAAGACCTTGGAACGCCTTTTTGCATCGGCAAACAGTCTTGCCGACGAGGCTTTGTAATATATGTTTTTTCATTTTGCACCCTAGGTGCGCGTGAAAGGAATGTAAAATGTGATTAAAAATTCAATGCTAAAGCAAAACAGCTTGCTGTTAATCGACTTTGTTGTTATGATGCTTATTCAGCTTGCAAGTGTTCTGCTTATTTGCGACGGCGTTTGGCAAGCCGCGTTTACAACCTACAATATTTTGCATATTTTGGCATTTACCGTTTTAAATCTTGTTTTTATGGCGCTTTTCGGCACATACAGTGTAATTTGGCGTTATTCGAAATTTATAGATTTGTTTAAATGCGGTCTCGGCATAGTTGTCGGCTCGGTGCTGTTTTGTACCTATTCGGTTGTAATGCGTTTGCCACAGCCGTTCGGTTTTGAATTCAGCATAATCGGCTTATCGTTCTCGATTGTCGTTACGGTTGGTATGCGACTTGTGTACCGCATTTTGTACGAAAAGGCGAAGAAGCCCGAGGATACGACTGCCGATAAAAAGAGGACAATGATTATCGGCGCAGGTCTTTGCGGTCGTTCGGTGCTTAATGAAATGCTGGAATCAAACACACCGTACAACCCAGTTTGCGTTGTTGATGATGACCCGACAAAGATTGGACGAACAGTAGAGGGCATAAAAATCAACGGCCCTATACCCCTTGTACCCGAGCTTTGCCGCAAGATGAATATTGACACGGTGCTGTTTGCAATACCGTCTTGCGACGCCGGTATGCGTAACAACATTCTTAAAATGAGCAGTGAGACGGGTTGCGAGGTAAAAATCGTACCGAATATAGCGAATATTGTTCAAGAAAGCAATATTTTGCATCAGGTCAAGGATATTAAGATTGAGGATTTACTCGGTCGTGATGTCATAAGCCTTAATAATGACGATATTTCACGTTTCGTAAGCGGCGAGGTTTGTATGGTAACGGGCGGCGGCGGCTCGATAGGCTCTGAGCTTTGCCGACAGATTTGCCACTACAACCCCTCTAAGCTTGTTATTATAGACATTTACGAAAATAATGCTTACGAAATTCAGCAGGAGCTTTTGCGAAAGGGATACCACAATATCTCGGTCGAAATATCCTCGGTTCGCGATTTCAACAAAATGGACAAGCTGTTTAAAAAGCACAAGCCGCACATCGTGTTCCACGCGGCGGCGCATAAGCATGTACCGTTGATGGAGGATAATCCCGAAGAAGCTGTTAAAAATAACTGTATGGGTACACTTAATATTGCCACACTGTGCGATGCGTACCATGTCAAGAAAATGGTGCTTATTTCGACAGATAAGGCGGTAAACCCGACAAATATAATGGGTGCGTCCAAGCGCTGTTGTGAAATGATTATGCAATATATGGCACAGCAGAACACGCAGACCGATTTTGTCGCGGTGCGTTTCGGCAATGTTTTGGGTTCTAACGGTTCGGTAATACCGCTTTTCCGCAAGCAGATTGAAGAGGGCGGCCCCGTCACCGTTACCCACCCCGACATAATTCGCTATTTTATGACTATCCCCGAGGCGGTTTCGCTTGTGCTTGAGGCGGGTATGATGGCAAACGGCGGCGATATTTTTGTTCTTGATATGGGTTCACCCGTAAAGATAACAACACTTGCCGAAAACCTTATACGAATTTACGGATACGAGCCGTATAAGGATATGCCGATAATATTCACAGGCTTGCGACCGGGCGAAAAGCTTTTTGAAGAATTGCTTATGAAAGAGGAAGGCTTGCGCTCTACCGCGAATAAAAAAATATTTATAGGTCAGCAAATTAAAATAGAGCCGGAGGAATTTATAGAAAAGCTTTCGGCACTTAAAGCGGCGGCGTTCGAAAACAACCACGAGGCGGTTGTTGAATATATGACAAAGCTTGTGCCGACCTACCATCCTAACAGTAATCAATAAAATGAAAGATATGGTGATTGATATGACAAAAATTACAAAAGATATGTGTATCGGCGATGTTCTTGATTTTGACGAGGGTACTGCTACCTTCTTTTTCGAAATGGGTATGCACTGCCTTGGTTGCCCGTCGGCACGCGGCGAATCTATCGAGGAGGCTTGCGCCGTTCACGGTACCGATTGCGACGAGCTTGTTGCAAAAATCAACGCGTATCTTGAAAGCAAGTAAGAAAGTTGCTTAAACCAAGACTTGATATGATTTTGAGGTCGGTGCCGAGGGAGTCTGCCGTTGCGGATATCGGCACCGACCACGCATTTTTACCCATAGCATTGCGACAAAGCGGTACAGCGCGGCGCGTTTTTGCGTGCGATATAAGCGAGGGGCCGCTGAGAAATGCTGAGGTGAATGTTAATAAATCGGGTGTAGACGGCATTGAACTGCGCCTTTCAAACGGTCTTGATGCCCTGCGTGAAGACGAGGTTGATGTGGTTGTAATAGCAGGAATGGGCGGCGATGTAATTGCAGAAATTTTAAGCCGTGCGCCGTGGATTAAAAACGATAAAAAGCTTATTTTACAGCCGATGTCCTCTGCCGATGCGGTTCATCGCTATCTTTACGAAAACGGCTTTGCCATAACAAGCGAAAAGGGCGTTTTCGACAGCGGCAGATGCTATGCGGTTATATGTGCCGAGTATGACGGTGTTGTTCGCACACCTGATGCGGCACAGCTTCTTGTAGGTGAGTTGTCCGCAGCCGAAAGCGGTGCGGCGCGCGAATTTATAACACGGCAACAGCGCAGATGCAGAAAATGCGCTGATGATTTAAAAGATATAGAGCGTAAGGCGTCGGATTACGAGTTTATGAAAGCTGCCGCAGAACAGCTTGAAAAAATGCTTTAAAACCAAAGAAATACGGGGTTTTTGTATGTCACTTGACGGGGGATTTTTACATAATTTAATAAACGAGCTAAACTTTCTTGTCGGTGCAAGGGTCGATAAAATTTACCAGCCCACCCGTGAGGAATTGGTTTTGCTTATGCGCCCGAAAGCGGGTGGTAACAAAAAGCTATTAATATCGGCACGCGGCGGCGCGGCGAGGTTGCATATTACGGAAAACGCACCCGAAAACCCACCGCAGGCACCTATGTTTTGTATGCTTTTACGCAAAAATATAGGTGGCGGCAGATTGGTTGAGATAACACAGCCGTCACTTGAAAGAATAGTGATGCTTAAATTCGAAACGCGTGATGAAATGGGCGATATTGTCTATCCGTCGCTGATTGTTGAGCTTATTTCCGCGCGAGAGAATATAATTCTTACCGATACGAACGGCAGGATTGTCGACTGCGTTCGCCGTTCCGATTTGGAAAAGCAGACACGAAAAATTCAACCCGGTGCAATGTATACTTTGCCCGAAAAAACCGAAAAGCTTTCGCTTTTCGAAAATGCCGAAAGTGCGATAAGCGTACTGAAAAAAGAGGTTACAGCGCGTGTTTTTGAGGCACTGGTTGCAAAAATTGACGGTGTTTCGCCCCTTGTTGCGCGTGAAATTGCAATAAAACATTGTGGCGACCTTGATGTGCGTGTTGCTGATGTCGACGACGATGTTTTGGGAAAAGCACTGGCGGATATAAAAAATCAACAGCAAAACGGTGTACCACATCTGCTGACTTCAGGCGGTGTGCCGAAGGATTTTTCATATATGCCGATTACGCAGTACGGTGCCGATTTTACCGACACGGCTTGCGACGGCTTTTCGGAAATGCTTGACGAGTTTTATTTAAAGCGCGACCGACAGGCACGCATAAAGCACAGCTCGCAGGATATTTCAAAATTACTTAATAATCTTTTGTCACGCTCGCGCCGAAAGCTTGCGGCAAGGCAAAGTGACCTTAAAAAATGCGAAAATCGCGAAAAACACAGAATTTACGGCGAGCTGTTAAAGGCGAATATTTATGCCGTAAATCGCGGTGACAGTGCGGCACGCGTGGTTAATTATTATGATGAGTCGCAGACGATGATAAAAATCCCCTTGGATACCGCTTTAAGTCCAGCTGACAATGCGCAGAAATATTTTAAAAGCTATAAAAAGCTTTGCGTTGCCGAAAAAACCCTGCAACAGCTGATAGCGGATACCGAGAAAGAGATTGAATATATAGAGTCGGTTTTTGACCTGCTTTCCCGTGCCGAAACACAGGCAGAGCTTGAGGCTATTAGAGATGAGCTTGCTATGGGCGGTTATATAAAACGCGCAGGCACAAAGAAAAGGTCGCAAAGGTCTAAGCCTGTGGTTTATTGCTCGCCCGACGGCTTTCGTATTCTTGCAGGCAGAAACAATCTGCAAAATGATGAGCTGACAACCAAAATTGCCGATAAAAGCGACATTTGGTTCCATACAAAAAATGTACACGGTGCGCATATAATACTATGTCTTGACGGTGCAGAACCGACCGACACCGCACTGCTTGCGGCGGCGAAAATTGCCGCATATAATTCAAAGGCATCTGACGGCAGTGGCGTTGCGGTAGATTACACGCCTGTACGCTATGTTAAAAAGCCAAACGGCGCAAGACCTGGAATGGTTATTTACAAAACCAATAAAACGCTGTATGTTACCCCGAATGAAAACGAAATAGAAGAAATGAAGGTGCAGAATTGAATATCGGCATATCGACGGCAAGTCTATACCCGCAGTTGTTAGAGGACTCATTGCAAATGCTGGGCGAAAACGGTATAAAGAAAACCGAGATTTTTCTTAATACATTCAGCGAAATGCAACCCGAGTTTATAGAAAAGCTGTGCGCTATTCGCGACTACTACGGTATGCGTATTGTCGCTTTGCACCCGTTTACCTCGGGGTACGAGCCGTTTTTGCTTTTTCAGGGCTACCGTCGCCGCGAACAAGACGGCATTGATTTGTACAAACGATATTTTAATATAGCGGCGCATTTGGGTGCCTCGGTTTTTGTATTGCACGGCGATAAAAGCGAGGGCTTGGGATTGTCGCTTTATGAGTATTGCGAAAGATTTAGACGGCTGTCGGCTCTTGCCGCGACCGAGGGCGTTATGCTGACACAGGAAAATGTCAATCGCTTTTGTGCCGCAGACCCTGACTATATTCGCCGTATGATTGAGCATTTGGGAAATACCGCGCGGTTTACATTTGATGTTAAGCAGGCGGTGCGCTCGGGCTATGGCGTTTGGGAGGTCTACGATGCTATGCGCGGACATATTGCGCATATGCATTTAAGCGATAACACTTTCGCTAACGACTGTATGTTGCCCTGTGACGGCGATTTTCCGTTTGAAAAGCTGTTTCGCATTGCACTTGCCGACGGCTATGACGGTGACGCTATGATAGAGGTTTACGCAAATTCATATAAATCAACCGACCGCCTTTTCGATGCACATGGCAAGCTGTGTGAAAGGTACAAAAGTGTATATTAAAAAATGCAGACTTATGACACATAATCATAAGCCTGCATTTTTTATTGATTTCAGAACATAAGCTTGATAAACAGTCCACCCTGAACCGTGCGGTGACGGAAGCCCACCATAGTGGAAACCATACAGTTGTACCAATCGGTCATAGGTGCGCGGGTTGACATATGGTTATATGCCGCCCAAAGCGAGTTTACAAACAGCTCGAAATCTGCCTTGTTTTCAGCAAGTGATGCCACCCAAACCAACCAGTCGGATTTTGTGTAGGAGTTGCGCGAATCAAGCGGAACTCCGTAGGGTAACATTTCGCGCTTATAACGGTTAATTTCACCTTCGAAAAAGCTTTCGGGGAACAGCTCGGTATGCCACAGCTTATCCCAAACTGCGTTGTATTTTAGCGAGAAAGTGCCGTCTTTATCAAAAGCAAGCTTGGTACTGCCGTCGTTATTTGCGGCACGCTTTACAAGGCTTTGGGCGTATTCACGCGCTGTGTTCATCATCTTTTCGGCTTCTTCATTTTCGTCCAGACGCGACAATATGCGACTGAATGCGGCAATACTCATAATCGCCTTTATCGAAAGATTTACATTGTGTGCCAAGTGACCTGCAAAATCGTCGGTGCAAAGCTGATTTTCGGGGTCAAGACCGTATTTTACAAGATACTTGCTCCACGAACGCAGGGTGTTTATATATTTCTTTGCAAAGCTGACATCGTTTTCGGCATTGCAAATAGCCTCGAACAGGATTATCATATTGCCCGATTCTTCGACCGGCATTTGATATTTGTAATTTAAAAATTCGGTTCCGTCCTCCTTGGTGTCAATGCCGTAACGCTGACCGTTAAGCAGGGGATATTGACCGATATCGTGCGGTGCGAAATCAAATTCCCAATCATTGCTGTCGGCATATTGCATAATCGGGCGAAGCATAGCTTTAAGAAGCTCGGGATTGTAAATCAAAAACAGCGGTGAAGACGGATATGTAACATCGACCGTTGCCGCACAGCCGTTAGAGTGACACTCTTTAGAGATATAAAGGTTATTGCCGTTTTTGTCGACAACAAGCTTGTGCGCCGCCATTATTTGGCGAACGGAAAGCAAAAGCATTTCGGCATATTTTTCATTTCCGCACGCGATAGCGCGGTTTTTAATATCATCGGACAGCGTGTTGCAACGCGCAAGCAGTGTATCGTATTCGTTTGCCGCCTCTGCAATTACCTGTTCAATGGTTTTGCCGTCCTTTTTCCAGTATGCTTTAAGGTTTTCGCCGAAATACTGTATACTGTCAACATCGTCATAGGCGATAAGGAACAAGGCATCATTTTCAAGCTCGGTTTCTGCAAAAATTGCGGTCATTCCGTCAAAAACCGTATGACCGACCTTGCCGTCGCCCTTTACACCAAGGTAAAGGTAGCCCCAATCAATGCGTATGTCGTCGCCGCTGCGCCACAGCACATTTTGCACTGCATTACCCATTTTAAATGCGGTTACGCCGTTAACCTCGACCGCTTCGGGCAAGGCGCGGCTTTCGCCCTTGGAATTAAGCACAAGCTCTTCGGTAGCGACAAGCTTTACGCTTACCTTATGTGTGCCGCCGTCAACAGCGGTGTAGCCAACCTTGCAATATGCGACGGGGCGCGATGCATAATAAAGGTCGTTTACAAGCACGGGTGATGTAAAGCAAACAGTAAGGCGTATTTTTTCGTTAGAATATGTTATTTCGGTAGAAAAAGCGTTTATTTCGACATTTTCTATGCTCATATCCTGTATTTTTTCTTCAGACTCGGTTTTTTTGCCAAAGAAATGAAATTCCTCGCCATCGACGAAGACTCTGCCCGTCATAGTGTTGGGCTTGCCCGTCCAGTGGATTGTGTTTTGTAAAACCGAATCTTCGGTCCAGATTGAAAAATATGGGTCTATGTTTATTATAGGGGTTGCCGGCGGTCGCATTTTCATAATGCACACCCTCCTTGAAATTTATTTGCAATTATATTATAATAAGATATACACACATATAAAAG
>CAZIEH010000065.1:0-9370 GCA_964538695.1 uncultured Eubacterium sp.
TAAACTGAAATAAGGAGACCGGCTATGAAAAGCTTTAAATCAATCCTTTCTTCCGATGCAAACCGCGAGACGGTTTTTCGCTGTAAAGTGTACGGCATTACAGCATTTTTGGTTATTGCCGCAAGCATTACATTTTACTTTTTAATTGATAAACCGAATAATATTTTGGGGGTTGTGCAAACCGCGATTTCTTCGCTTACACCGATAATAACGGGATTTATTATTGCGTTTATTTTAAACCCGATTATGCTGGCTTACGAAAAGCTGTTGTTTAAACTGACATGCAAGCTATTCAAGAAAAAGCAGACTGCCGAAAAAACGGCGAAATACACCGCAATAACGCTTGCACTGCTTACGGGTATAATAATCATAACCGCGATAATTCTAATAATTATACCCAACATTATCGACAGCATTACGCAAATTGCGACAGAGTTTCCGTCGAAAATTGCAATTGCGTTCAATTATCTTTACGAAAAGCTACCCGCAGACGTGCTTAATGCCGCACAGGAAAAGGCTGTCGGTTATGTTAATGATTTTCTTTCAAATGATTTGCTGAAATCGTTTGAAGTAACCGCAGGATACTTTGCCTCAAGTGTTAAAAGCGTATATAATTTCGTGCTTAACATTCTTGTCGGTATTATCGTTTCGGTCTATGCACTTTCGGGTAAGGGATATTTCAAAAAAATATCGCAAAAGCTGTTGTGCGCACTACTGCCGAAAAAAGCGGCTATCGAAGTTGTAAAAACCGCAAAGCAAAGCCACACGATTTTTACAAACTTCATAGTTGGTAATCTTATAGATTCGCTTATTATAGGCATAATTTGCTTTATAAGTATGCTTATACTCAATATACCCTATGCAATGCTTATCGGCTTTATTGTAGGCGTTACAAACCTCATTCCCTTTTTCGGCCCGATTATCGGCGCCGTCCCCTGTACGTTGATACTGCTTGTGGATTCGCCGATAAAAGCTATCTACTTTATAATTTTCATAATCATTTTACAGCAAATCGACGGCAACCTAATTGCACCGCACATTCTTCACGGCTCGTTGGGTATATCGTCTTTCTGGATTATATTCTCAATAATGCTGTTCGGCGGTCTGTTCGGTATTATCGGTATGCTTGTTGCCGCACCGCTGTTTGCAGTAATATACAACATCGTGTCACGCATTATAAATGCAAGACTGAGCGAGCGAAAGCTACCGACAGATGATACCTCTTACGACGATATAACAAAATTACTTTAAAACACAAAACCCTCTGCCGCAAGACAGAGGGTTATTTTTGGGGATTTATGCAGGCAGCGTGTAAAGAATTTTATCGCCGACCACGCTTACGGGGACACCGAAATTGTTTGCAGTAAACTCGGTAAAGAATTTTCCGTTTTTGTCGGGATTGCCTATAAGAATATGACAAGGCTCGCAACGGTTTATGTACGATGCCAAACCGATTGTTATATTGTCACTGTAAATAATGTCAATATTGCAATTGCACAGCCGTGAAAGTGTGTTTAAGCACTTTAAATCTCTTGCGCGCTGTTGCGGTTGAGCATTTTTTGCCTGTATGGTTACAACCTTTAGTGCGCGATTCATTTTTTGTGCCAAATCAGCGGCGACTTTTATTAGGTTCTCACACCGCAGTTGCGCAGTTACGCACACCAGTACAGGGTTGTTTTCATCCACCTGTTATCACCTCCCCGACTTATAATTTCACATACTTAAATTATAAGCCGATTTTGTTGCGTAATATTACTGAAAAAATAACTTAAATGTAAACATACGGTTATTACATAACTACACCCACACCGTCAGTAGGTATGGGTGTAACTAATTTATTCTTTAATTTCTTCTGAAGTGTTCTGCTTTTTAGGTTTCTTTGGAGCAAAGAAAACACCGACGCCCATAATTACGGCAAAAACAATAAGATAGAACAGTATTGGACAACTGAACTTTGCCGTGCTTTCTCTAGCGGAGCCGACTATTTTCAGGTCACCGCTTGCTTTAAATGAAGTGTTGTCGTTATAAGTAACTGTTTCAAGCTGTTCGCTGTTGTAATTAACCAAAACCGCAGTAGATGACAGCTTATTTACGGTGAAATTCAAATCACCGTCGGTATTTGAAAGAGAAATGCATTTTGTATCTTCGGCAAAAGTGACACGAACACCGACGCGGTCGACGATATAATCTACACCGCCAAAGCTGAACGAACCCTCTTTTGCGGCAATTTCGTTTGTACCGTCACCGACAACAACAATTCCGTTTTTCACAGAAACATATGCGGTAGTTCCGACATTTTTCGCGCCGTTTTTGGCATTGATATACGGCTCGTAACCGTGCGCGTAAATACAGGCAAAAATCATAAATACCGAAACAATTATCGAAAGTATCGGCAAAACACGCGATTTGAATACACCGCCGTCCTTAGAGCTTGTCTTTTTCATAAACATTATAAACATCGGTATATACATTGCGTATAGTGTAACTATTGCAATTTCGGAAGAGTCGAAACTAAAAAGACCGAAAATATTATCACCGAGATTTGCGCCGTAGAAATAGAACAACCAAACAGCCGAGAAAAGTAAACCGATTACGGAGGAATTGACAGGCATATTTGTTTTATCGTCAATTTCACCGAAAATGTGCGGCAAGGGTCCTTCCCCTCTTGCGGAAAGCGAGTACATACCGCGAACACAGCCAAGCATAAGCCCGTTAAGTGTTCCAAGGCAGGAGATAACCAAAAATACTTTTAAAACCGTACCGCCGATACCGCCGAAAACATTAACAAAAGCCTTAGAGGCACCGTATTTTACAATGACATCTATCGATGCACCGCCAGCAAGACCTATGTAGTAGGTAATATAAACCACCACAACAATCAGCGCGCCGATTGTGAGTGCCAAAGGCAAATTGCGTTTTGAATTTTTAATTTCAGCATTTATTGCAGTTGCTATAATCCAACCCTCATACGCGAAAGCTGTCGCAACAACAGCTGCGAAAAGCGATGTTGTATCCCCAGTTCCTGCGGTTGAAAGTGCGGTTGAGGCGTTGCCGTTGACAATTCCGACCACTGTTCCCACAATTGCCATCGCAAGAAGCGGAATTAGCTTTATAACAGTCGTGGTTACCTGAAACTTGCCCGCAAGCACGGGTGAAAGCGCGTTAATAACATAGCTTGCAACAAGGTAAAGTGCCGCAAGCGCAAGACAAGCACCGCCCGTAATATCGGAAGAGCCGAACAACTCTAAAGTATATCGCGCAGAAAGCCACGCAAGAACCGATGTGAGTGTCGGGTAGTAAATTGTGGTCATAAACCAACCCACAAAATATGCGTACCTTTTACCCATAGTAGCCTCGGCATAGTCGACAACACCGTTTACCTTTTCATATTTTGTTGCCATAAATGCAAAGGTATTGGCGCAAATAATCATTATAATGCCGCCTATAATCCACGCAACTATACCAAGCGGCATATCGCCGTTTGTTTTTTGCAAAACGGTTTGCGCTTTAAAGAAAACGCCACTGCCGATAACTATACCGACAACCATTGCAATAGCGGTAAAAAGACCGTATTTTTTTGATAAATGATTTTGCTGCATATTTCATTACTCCTTTACAAGAAATCGGAGCCTGTGTGGTTATTTCGCTTTGTTTTGCATATTCTGCCAAAGCGAAATCATAACGCCGCGCGGTAAAATTCGCGCCAATGCAGAATGTGTGCGGTTGAAAAGGGCGTATTGCGAAAGCTTTTTGCCGCGATTTGCATCACGCAAGGCTTTTTTAACAACATCGATAGATTTCACCATCGGCTTTGTAAAGCTTTTTTCAGATGAAGAGTCGATATTTGCATTATCGAAAAATTCGGTTTTAACCCAACCGGGACAAACAGTGGTGACCGAAATTCCCCTACCCTTTAATTCGTATGCAAGTGCATATGAATAATGCCTTACAAACGACTTGGTCGATGCGTAAACATTAAGATTCGGCAATGGGTGATATGTCGATGCGGAACCCATTTGTATAATGTGCGAGCCTTTTGACATAAACTGCAAGGTTTCTTGCGTTATGAACAAAAGCGCCTTAACATTCAGGTCTATCATATTAAACGCGGTTTCGGTATCAACAACCTCGTACGAGCCGTATTTACCGAAGCCTGCGGCGTTTACAAGATACTTTACTTTGGGCTTAAATTCCGCAAGCTTTGCCTTGTATTCATTAAGCCCGTCAATACTTGAAAGGTCAACTGTTAAAATCTTGCAAGGCTTTGAAATCAATTCGGCAAGTTCTTTTAAACGCTGTTCGCGCCTTGCAATAAGCCAAATTTCGTCAACGCCGTCTATAAGCGCAAGCTGTTCTGCAAAATCTTTACCGAGTCCCGATGATGCACCCGTTATAATCGCAACTGACATAATATAGCCCCTTGATTAAAGTGATATTTCGGTTGCAACCTTGTAAAAGTCGTCAACCGGTTTTGCTTTCATATTCAATGCCTCGTAAATATCATCGTCGACAATTACATTGTTGCGAATTGAAACAACACGGTTGCCTATGCCTTGTGTAAGAAGGTCAACGGCATAGTTACCCAAACGGCTTGCCAAGACACGGTCACGCAAAGTCGGTGAACCGCCACGCTGTACATGACCCAAAATGGTTGCACGAGCCTCGACACCTGTTTCGGTTTCAATTCTTTTTGCTATTTCAAAAATATCTGCCTTACCGTCAACACTGCTTACGCCCTCGGCAACAACGACGATAAAGTGGTTTTTGCCCTGCTTGCGGCCGTTCTTTATGCGCTCTACAACATCTTTTTCGAAATCGTATTCAATTTCGGGAACGAGAACCGCAGTGGCACCTGTTGCGATAGCGGTATTAAGCGCGATATCGCCGCAACGCCTGCCCATAACCTCAACAACCGAGCAACGGTCGTGTGACTGTGAGGTATCGCGCAAACGGTCAATCATAATCATTGCGGTGTTCATAGCGGTATCGAAACCGATTGTTTCGTCGGTAGATGCAATATCGTTATCAATTGTTCCGGGAATACCTACTGTGGGAATGCCGTGGAGTGAAAGGTCGCGCGCGCCGCGGTACGAGCCGTCGCCACCGATAACGACAATACCGTCGATACCGTATTTTTTGCAGGTATCGCAAGCAGCCTTAATACCCTCTTCAGACTTAAATTTCGGGCTTCTTGCGGTGTAAAGACAGGTACCGCCGACTTGCAGAATATTTGAAACGGTGCGCATACTCATTTCGAACAAATCGCCCTCGATAAGTCCGTTATATCCACGGTTGATGCCGTAAACCTTAATTCCGCGTGAAAGTGCCGTTCTTGCAACAGCGCGAATTGCGGCGTTCATACCCGGTGCATCACCACCGCTTGTTAAAATACCGATTGTTTTCATTTCCGTTTTCATTATCATTACGCTCCTTAAGCCTTAATATGCATTTTTCTGGCAGTGAAGAATAATGGGTAAAACCATTTATCAAAACTACGCCATTTTATAATATAATATATAATTTCAGCAAAAAAGTCAATAACAAAACGGTATTTTTTCGTGTTTTAAGTCAAATGCAGGCGAATTATTTACAAAATCAGGCTATTTTGCCGAAAATCCTTTATCACCCGTTAATTTTTTAAGTGCCTTCACAGAACCTATACCTGCGTATATGCCGCCGATATGCACTTTTTCGCCCTCTGTGCAATAATACACTGCTGTATTACCGCCGTAATAATGACAAAGAGTTTTTAAAAGCGCAATATCGCATTTCGTGTTTATGCAAATCTCCTTATAATTATATGCATTTTTGCTCTCTTCAAAGGCATAATCCGATTTATTGAAAAGCTTTGCACCGTTACAAACAATTTCGGGCGGTTCATCTTCTTTAAAGCTAAGCTTGCCGTTAAGCAGAATGATGTTGCCTGTTTTAACGATGTCGGAATACAGCTCAAGAAATGATGAAAAAGCGACACAGCTCATAATACCGCTGGCGTCCTCGACAACAACAGTGCCCAAAACCGTACCTCGCTTTGTCTTTTTTATGCGAATATCGTTGACACAAACAAGCAGTGTAACCGCCTCGCCGTCGCGAAAATTGCCTGTAAATTCGGCATCTGAAAGGTCGGTGATTTTTTGTGCGCCGACAGCAGATATAAATTTCTCAAGCGGCTGTAACGGATGTCCCGAAATATAAAAATCAGTAACCTCTTTTTCATATTTCAACAATTGCTCGGTTGAAAATTCGTCGCAGTTTTCAAGAGTTATACCCTCGCCGCCTCCACCCATAAATAGTGATACCTGACCGGCGAGAGAAAATCTGCGCTCGGTTTCACAAAAAGCGACAAGCTTTTCGATGTTTTGCAAAAGGCAATGCCTTGTATAACCGAAGCAATCGAAAGAGCCGGATTTTATAAGCCCCTCTAAAGCGCGCCTGTTAAGGTGCAGGTCAGCGTTGCGCTTAATAAAATCGAAAACATCGTTATAGCCGTCACCGCGGTTGGCAACAATACTGTTTATAACGCTTTTGCCAAGATTTTTTATCGCCGACATTCCGAAACGAATACCGTTGTCGGTTGGTGTAAATTCGCCACAGCCCTCATTTACAGACGGCGGAAGAATTTTTATATCCAGCCTTTCACACTCATGTAAATATTCATTAAGCTTGCCCTGCATATCAAGCACACTTGAAAGCAGTGCCGCCATATATTCGCGCGGATAGTGCAGCTTTAAATACGCTGTTTGATATGCAACAAGTGCATACGCCGCGGCATGAGATTTGTTGAATGCATATGACGAAAATGCGGTGATTTCGTCAAAAAGCGCCGTTGCGCTTTTCTCGTCAACACCGTTATTAACAGCGCCTATAACATTGCCACCCTCATCTAAATCACCGTAAATAAAGGTTTTTCGTTCCTTTTGCAAAACATCGTGCTTTTTCTTTGACATCGCCCTGCGCACAATATCTGCCCTGCCAAGGCTGTACCCTGCGACCGCACGACAAATTTGCATAACCTGCTCTTGGTAAACTATGCACCCGTAAGTTTCGCCCAAAATCGGTTCTAACTGCGGTATATCGTAAGTTACCCTGTCGGGGTTATGACGCGCCTCTATATATTTCGGGATATACTGTCGCGGACCCGGTCGATAAAGCGATATAATTGCAATTAAATCCTCAAAACAGCTTGGTTGCATTGAGCGCAGTACCGATTTCATACCCGCCGACTCGTATTGAAAAACACCCTCGGTATCGCCACGCGACATCATTTTAAGTGTTGCGGTGTCATCAAGCGGTATGTCGTTTAAAGCAAGCTTTCCATTCAAGGCTTTTAATGTATCACTTATAACCGTTAAATTTCGCAGACCCAAAAAATCCATTTTCAAAAGGCCCAAAAGGTCTAAATTGGTCATTGTATATTGCGAAACGGTGTTTTCGTCGCCGACTGCAAGCGGAACATAATAAAAAACAGGCTTGTCCGTAATAACCACACCCGCGGCATGAGTAGATGCGTGGCGTGGCATACCCTCAACCTTTTTTGCGGTATCTATTATTTTGCGAACCTCGTCCGAGGTTACATATTTTTCCGCAAGCCAAGGTGACTCTTTTAAAGCACCGTCGATTGTTACCCCTATGCCCTGCGGAATATTTTTCGCAACAGAATCGCAAAGAGCATACGACATACCGAGAGCCCTGCCGACATCACGAACGGCGGCACGCGGCTTTAAAGTACCAAAGGTTACGATTTGCGAAACATGGTCACTGCCGTATTTTTCTATAACATAATCTATAACCTCTTGACGGCGAACATAGCAAAAATCAATATCAAAATCGGGCATAGAAACACGCTCGGGGTTTAAAAACCTTTCAAACAACAGCCCGTATTTTATCGGGTCAATGCCGGTTATACCAATGCAGTACGCAGCAAGACTACCCGCGCCCGAGCCTCTGCCGGGTCCCACGGGAATATTTGACCTTTTTGCAAAATCGACAAAATCCGCCACAATAAGAAAATAGTCGGTATACCCCATCTGCTCTATTACCGACAACTCGTAATCAAGACGGGTGATATATGTCTCGTCGCGGTCTTTGCCCAAGCTTTTAAGTCCCGTTTTGCATTTTGCTTTAAGATGTTCGAAATGATTATTTTCACCGATGTCAAAAAACGGTAGCTTTGTTTTGCCGAATTCAAAATTAAAATTACACATTTCGGCAATTTTTACGCTGTTTTCAACCGCCTCTGCATCATCTTTAAACAGCGCAGACATTTCATCGGCGGTTTTTAAATAAAATTCATTGGTTTTAAAAGAAATCGGGGTATCCTCTTCAACCGTTGTGTTGGTGCCGATACAAAGCAGTACATTTTGTATTTCGGCATCATCGCGAGTTACATAGTGTACATCATTTGTGGCAACACGCGCAATGCCTGTTTCCTCGCTTATTCGCCTAAGCCCCGAATTGACAATGTCATCTTCGGAATATCCGTGGCGTTGCACTTCAAGATAATAACTGTCTTTTTCGAAAATATTTTTATAGCATAGTGCGGTTTCTTTCGCACCTATATAGTCACCCTGCAACAGCTTTTGCGGTACTGCACCTGCAAGACAGGCGGAAAGACCGATTAACCCCGACGCGTGGTCGCGCAATAAGTCCAAATCTATACGCGGCTTAGAGTAAAAGCCCTCGGTAAAGCTTTTCGAAACCATATATATTAAATTTCTGTACCCCTGCTCGTTTTTGCAAAGAAGTACAAGATGGTTTGCGCGCAAATCGAATTTTTCTTTATCAAATCTTGTGCGCGGCGCAACATAAACCTCGCAACCGATTATCGGCTTTATACCGACCTCGGTTGCCGCCCTGTAAAAATCCACAGCGCCGTACATAACGCCGTGGTCGGTTATGGCAAGTGCCTTTTGTCCCGTTTTCTTTGCATAAGAAACAAGCTCGCCTATACGGCAGGCGCCGTCAAGCAAGCTGTACTCTGTATGTGTATGCAGGTGAACAAAATCCATACGCTTCTCCTTATAAATCGTCTTTAAAGCTGTCGTCCTCTGCAATTTGCACAAGCCTTGTAAGACGATGATTAAGCCCTGAACGCGATATTCCGCAAAGCTTTGAAAGGTCGTTTAAAGACAACTCGGGATTTTCGGCACGAATTTGTGCGGCTTGCTGTAACGATTCGGAAAGCATAGAAAGTCTGCCGCTGTTTTTCAGCTTTTTTATAGCGGAATTTTGCCGTACTGCGGCATTAACGGTCTTTGAAATGTTTGCTGTTTCGCAATTTTTACTGCGATTAACACGGTTTCGCATTTCGCGAAGCATTGTTGCATCAATTATTTCACCAGGATTATGTGGCGGAATATCAGTTGCATAA
>CAZIEH010000066.1:0-9252 GCA_964538695.1 uncultured Eubacterium sp.
CGCGTTCGCACCTACAAGACAGTGGGCAAGACCAAGTACTATTCCGATTGGAGCAAGGCTGTTTCGAAGAAAACCAAGAAATAGTTTAAAGCAAAATAGTTTATATTAAGTTATAGCAAAGCAGTCGCCTTAGGGCGGCTGTTTTGTTGTGTGAAAAAATAATTGAAAAGCAATTTAAAAGAAAATAAGATAGTTAAAAATAAAAAAGCGCACCGTTATGAAAAACATAACAAGTGCGCTTTTGCCTTGTATTTATATTATTCGTCAAAAAGTGCGGCTACCTCTTGCTTTTGGCGCAGACCGACGGTGCTTGCGGTTACCTCGCCGCTTTTAAAAACAAACAGCGCGGGTATGCTTGAAACATCATAATCGGCGGCGATTTCTGGGTCGGTATCGACATTTATACGGCAAAATTTTTTGTCGCCCATTTCGTCGGCAAGCTCGTCAATAATCGGGGCAAGCATCATACAAGGGCCGCACCAATCGGCATAAAAATCAACCAAAACAGGTGTTTTTGACAGCAACACCTCGGTTTCGAAATTATCCTTTGTTACATTCAAAACTGACATAAAAAACATCCTTTCCGCAGTCATTTTCGTTTTTGCAAGTGTATTTTGCCCGCTTTTGCGGCAGTTAGACACAGCTTTATTTTACCATTTCGTTTAATGCTTGTCAATAATGCAAGACCTGCCGTATACGAATACTTAAAAAGGTGCAACCCCTCGTGGGTCGCACCTTTTTTAAAGCCTGAATTTCAGAATTTTAAAAGCTTTAATTTTCGAAGTAAATATTCAAAAATTATACCTTTTCCACACCCATTGTGACATTTTCACCGTTAATATCCCACTGCTTGGTATAACCCACGGCGGCGGTAACGGTAATGCTGTCGGCAAGGGTATCATTTGCAATCTGCTGGGGCAGACGGCTTACGATATCGCAAATTTTGTCACTGCCCTCAACCGTTACGGTTATATGATCCATAACGCTGAAGCCTGCCTCTTTTCGCATTGTTTGCAATTTGCTTATAATCTCGCGTACAAAGCCCTCGTCGACAAGCTCGTCGGTGAGCTCGGTATCAAGTGTTATTGTAACACCGCGATCGGTTTCGGTAAAGAAGCCCGACTTTTGCTCGGTACTGATTAAAAGGTCTTCTGCGGTAAGCTCGATATCGCCGCTTGCAAGTGAAAGGGTAATGTGACCGCTTTCGTCCAACTGCTTTTTCGCGGCGGCACCGTCGATTTCGGCAAGAGCTGTGCGAATTTCACCAAGCTGTTTGCCGTATTTCGGTCCGAGTGTTTTAAGCTGCGGCTTGAAAATGTAGTTTACAAAGCCGTCAAGATTTTCCGGAAATTCCAGTGTCTTGATGTTAAGCTCGTCGGTTATAATGTCACAATATTCCGCAGAAAGGGGCTTGGGACATTTCACAAACATTTTCGCAAGCGGCTGACGGTTTTTAATGTTCGCTCCGTTTCTTGCGGCTCTGCCCAAAACAACGATGTTAAGAACCTCGTCCATAGCGGTTTCAAGCTCGCAATCGATAGCCGCCTCGTCAACTGTCGGGAATTCGCAAAGATGTACGCTTATGGGTGCTGACTTATCAACACTGCAAACAAGGTTGCGGTAAATGCTTTCCGCCATAAACGGTATCATCGGTGCCGCGGTTTTTGCGGTGGTGACAAGTGCCGTGTAAAGTGTCATATATGCCGCAAGCTTGTCGTCGGTCATACCCTGTACCCAATAACGCTCTCTGCCGCGACGAACATACCAGTTTGAAAGCTCGTCAACAAAGCGTTGTAAGGCGCGTGCCGCCTCGGGTATACGGTAATTTGCAAGGTTCTCATCAACCGCCTTTACCGTGCTGTTAAGGCGTGACAGCAACCATTTATCCATTACGGTAAGCTTGGCATCGGCAATGTCGTATTTTGTCGGGTCAAAGCTGTCGATATTTGCATAAAGAACATAGAATGCGTATGTGTTCCAAAGCGTACTCAAGAACTTGCGCTGACCCTCGGTAACGGCTTTGCCGTGGAAACGGTTGGGCAACCAAGGCGCAGAATTGGTGTAGAAATACCAACGAATGGCATCTGCACCGTAGGTGTTAAGTGCCTCCATCGGGTCGACGGCATTGCCTTTCGATTTCGACATTTTTTGACCGTTTTCGTCTTGAACATGACCCAAAACGATAACATTTTTATATGGTGCTTTGTCAAAAATAAGTGTCGAAACCGCAAGCAGTGAATAGAACCAGCCGCGTGTCTGGTCAACAGCCTCGGAAATAAAGTCGGCAGGGAATTCCGCCTCGAACTTTTCTTTATTCTCAAAAGGATAGTGGTGCTGTGCAAACGGCATTGCGCCGCTGTCGAACCAGCAGTCGATAACCTCGGGTACGCGTTTCATCGGCTTTTGACATTTCGGACATTTTACCGTAACATCGTCGATGAACGGGCGGTGAAGCTCGATATCCTCGGGGCAGTTGTCCGACATTTCGCGCAGCTCCTCGATACTGCCGATAGCGTGGCGACAGCCGCACTCACATTCCCAAATATTAAGCGGAGTGCCCCAATAGCGGTTACGGGAAATACCCCAATCCTGAACATTTTTAAGCCAGTCGCCGAAACGACCCTTGCCAATGCTTTCGGGTATCCAGTTTACGGTGTCGTTATTTGCAATAAGCTTTTCGCGCACAGCGGTCATTTTAATAAACCACGATTCGCGAGCGTAGTAGATAAGCGGTGTGTCGCAACGCCAGCAGTGCGGATATTCGTGTTCGAACTTGGGCGCAGCGAACAAAAGACCCATTTTGTCAAGGTCGGTAAGCACCATTGGGTCGGCTTTTTTAACGAAAACGCCGTTATAGGGTGTTTCCTCGGTAAGCTCGCCCTTGCCGTTTACAAACTGAACAAACGGCAGGTCGTATTTTCTGCCGACCTGAGCATCGTCTTCACCGAAAGCCGGTGCAATGTGAACAATACCTGTACCGTCACTCATTGTAACATAGCTGTCGCAGGTGATGTAGTGACCTTTTTTATGCTGTTTTTCGCAAACGGGCTTTACGAAATCGAAAAGCGGCTCGTACTCGCGCATTTCAAGGTCTGCACCTTTCATTTCTTCAAGAACCGTGTATGCAGGTGCATCATCGGTCGCAAGCTTGCCTAAAACCTTGTCAGCAAGAGCCTTTGCGATGTAGTAGGTGTAGCCGTCTGCGGCGGAAACCTTTAAATATTCATCTGTGGGGTTGACACACAGCGCGACATTGCTTGGCAAAGTCCACGGTGTTGTTGTCCACGCAAGGAAGTATGCGTCCTCGCCAACGGCTTTAAAGCGAACAATTGCAGAACGCTCTTTAACTGTTTTATAGCCCTGTGCAACCTCGTGCGATGAAAGGGGAGTACCGCAACGGGGGCAATAGGGGACTATTTTAAAGCCCTTGTACAAAAGACCCTTTTCGTAGATTTGTTTAAGTGCCCACCATTCCGACTCGATATAATCGTTATGATAGGTTACATACGGGTCGTCCATATCTGCCCAGAAACCGACGGTACGCGAGAAATCCTCCCACATACCCTTATATTTCCAAACACTTTCCTTACAGTGGTCGATAAACGGCGCAATTCCGTATTCCTCAATCTGCTCTTTACCGTCAAGCCCCAATTGCTTTTCAACCTCAAGCTCGACAGGCAGACCGTGGGTATCCCAACCGGCTTTACGCGGAACGCGCGCACCTTTCATTGTGTGGTAACGCGGTATCATATCCTTAATAACGCGTGTAAGCACATGACCGAGGTGCGGCTTGCCGTTTGCGGTCGGAGGACCGTCGTAAAATACATACGAATTGCCTTTTGCGCGCGAAACGATACTGCGCTTAAAAACCTCTTCCTTTTCCCAAAATTCCGCGATTTTTCGTTCTTGCTCAACAAGATTTTCGTTAGACGAAATTTCGTTATATGTCATAAATTTTGCATCTCCTTTTAAATTTCATAATAAAAAAACGGCTCTTTCCATAACAGGAAAGAACCGAAAAAGGTACTTTTTAACCACCCATTACAGCATACTTCATATGCGCCCCATATAACGGTGGGAAGCCGTGACGGCTTACTGTCATACGCGAGTTCTGCCGCCAAGCTATGGGGTGATATTCCGTAAACCGTACCGCCACAGGCTTTCACCGACCCCGTGTCGCTTTTTGCGGTATAAATGGTTTGCGTACTGTCCCCGTCAACGCTTTTATACTTATATTGTCATTGTAGCACATTTTAAAGCTAAAATCAACTGCTATTTTTGCGACGAAAGCATTACTTAACGCTGTTCGCAAAGCGCAAAAATGCGGCGCGCCCGTTTTCGTCGCGTTTAAAGACACCTGCGTGTTCAAGCACTTTTTCAAACACCTTGCCGATTTCGTGTTGCAATATCTCGTCGGCGTTTTCAGCTGTAAAGCTGTATTGCTTTAAAAGCGAGCCTGCCCATTCGGCGTGCTTTTCCAAGACACTGCCTTTTTCTATGGTTTCACCGTTTATCAGCACTGCTTTAAGCTGTTGCATTTCATCTTTAAGCCTTGCAGGCAGTACGGCAAGACCCATAACCTCAATAAGCCCTATATTCTCTTTTTTAATATGGTGCAGCTCTGTGTGCGGATGAAAAACACCAAGGGGGTGCTCGTCGGTAGTTATGTTGTTGCGCAAAACCAAATCCAACTCGTAAAGCTTGCCGTTTTTTCTTGCAATCGGGGTTATTGTGTTGTGCGGTGTTCCGTCGGTTTCGGCAAAGATAAATGCCGCCTTGTCGGAATATGCACGCCAAGACGATAAAATTTTCGCGGCAAGCGCACAAATGCGGTCGCTGTTTTCGGCGCACAAACGAATTACCGACATCGGCCACTTCACAATGCCTGCCTCAATATCATCAAAGCCGCCGAAAGTAATGGCTTGTTCAATCGGTGCTTTTGCCATTGCGAAGGTGTAGTTGCCGCCCTGAAAGTGGTCGTGCGTAAGAATTGAGCCGCCGACAATCGGTAAATCGGCATTAGAGCCGACAAAATAATGCGGAAACTGCTTTACAAAGGCAAAAAGCTTTTCGAAAACCGCGTTGTCGATTTTCATTGGTGTGTGTTGTGAATTGAAAACAATACAGTGTTCGTTGTAGTAAACATACGGTGAATACTGCAAAAAATAATCTTCGTCGCAAAGCTTTATCGGTATAATTCTGTGGTTTTGACGGGCAGGGAAGTTGCCGCGGCCCGCATAGCCCTCGCTTTCGCGGCAGAGCATACATTTCGGATAGTCACACTGAACGGCATTTTTTGCCGTCGCAATGGCTTTCGGGTCTTTTTCGGGCTTGGATAAATTTATTGTTATATCAAGCTCGCCGTAATCGGTTGCTGTCGTCCATTTCATATCGCGTGCAATGCGGTAGCGGCGAATATAATCGGTATCGCCGCTGAATTTGTAGTAGTTGTCTGTCGCAAATTTCGGCGACACGGCATAGTCGCGGTGAAATTTGTCGATTACACACGACGGGCGCGGTGTTAAAATGCCCATAATTTCGGTGTCAAAAAGGTCGCGCGCGGTTATATTATCCTCTGTAATGCCGTTTTGCACCGCATAGTCGACAATAATTTTAAGTATATTTTCAAGCGGCTCGTTCTGCAAGCCTTCGTCGGTAGTTATGCCGTCAAGGTGCAACGCGCTTAAAATTCCGTTGGTTATGTACACGCGGTCGCAAGGCTCTATCAAGCCGTTTTCAATACCGTATGCTGTTAATGAATTGATTGCTTTAAAAATCATACCTACACCGCTTTCACATTGCTTTGCAAAATAATGCCGAATCACCAAAGAGGGTAAAAAATAAAGCCGCTTGCGCGACTTTATGTGGAGCGGATTACGAGGCTCGAACTCGCTACCTCCACCTTGGCAAGGTGGCGCTCTACCAGATGAGCTAAATCCGCAAATATGGCGACTCGGATGGGACTCGAACCCACGACCTCTAGCGTGACAGGCTAGCGTTCTAACCAGCTGAACTACCGAGCCGTAGTGTTGCAACGACCACAAAACCGAATAACTTTGCCGAAGTTACTTAGATATATTATCACAACCTGCGGCAAATGTCAATAGCTGTACAAAAAAACAGGCGAAAAAATTAAAAAGCTATTGACATTTTTAAATATATGTGATAATATTTATTAGCACACATCGGTTTGTGCCGTTTTTGTGCGTTATGGAGAGATACCGAAGTGGTCATAACGGAACGGTCTTGAAAACCGTCGTATCCTTGCGGGTACCGTGGGTTCGAATCCCACTCTCTCCGCCATTTTTTAAATATCGTTAAATGCGTTACACGGAGAAGTACTCAAGTTGGTGACGAGGCACCCCTGCTAAGGGTGTAGGTCGGGTAACCGGCGCGGGAGTTCGAGTCTCCCCTTCTCCGCCAAAAATCCCATTCTTGCAAGAGAATGGGATTTTTACTTATTACCTATTATTTTTTCACTATTATCTAAAAGCCTTACGACTTTAAAAACTAATAATGAGAACGCCAGCTTCTATGCGGCAAAGCCGAAATTAGGCTGTCACAGCTATTGATTTTTTTGCAAAAATATGTTAATATAGCCTTGTCGGTAGGCTAGACGGCTGCGCGCTGATGCGTGAGGAAAGTCCGAGCACCGCAGGACAGAATAACGGCTAACGGCCGCCGAGGGTGACCTCAGGGAAAGTGCAACAGAGATATACCGCCGCGTGCGTGGCTTTTTTGCCGCGAATGTGCCAAGGCACTGCCTCGCGGTAAGGGTGGAAAGGCGAGGTAAGAGCTCACCACTCTCTCAGGTAACTGCGAGAGTCTGTAAACCCTATTCGGTGCAACACTGACAGGGACTATACGCTTGTCCGGCGTGTTCCGAAAAGTGGCTTGAGCTGTACAGTAATGTGCAGTCGAGATAGATAGTCGTCCCAATGACAGAACTCGGCTTACTGCCTGCCGACAACCAAATGCCCCTGCACAGAAGGCTTGAAATTTAAGCTTTCGGTGCAGGGGCTTTTCTATTTAATGATTATTAAAAAATGAATAATACAAATAAAAAACCGTTCTCTCAAGAGAACGGTTTTTGCTTGGTGGAGAATACCGGGATCGAACCGGTGACCTCTTGCATGCCATGCAAGCGCTCTCCCAGCTGAGCTAATCCCCCACAATTATGAAATGCGGCGTGCCGCAAACTTAGAACAAAATTATTCTAACACAGTTGCAAGAATATGTCAACCCCAAAATATCGGGTTTTAAAAGAAAATAGATTTTTTGCTTGGATTATATTCGTCGCTTGTTATATGTATTATCAGCTCCTCGGCAGAGCTTGCGGCACCGATAATGCATACCGCTATACAAACCGCCGTATTGTTAATGAACATAAGTGCGTACAGCGTAAAGAAAACCGCGGCACCTGTCGCTTTATTGCCCAAAGTATGGCAGGACGAAAACCTTTTAAATTTCACGGCGGCGACAATGTACGACATCAGCCGTATCGCAAACACCGCGGCAACCATATACCACACGACGGCGCTCACGCGCACATACAAATAGGGGATAAGCCTTACAAGCAACGAGCTGTAAAAAAGCAGGTCTGCAATGCTGTCAAGTAACGCGCCGATTTCTGAGGTGATTTTCATTTTGCGCGCTATCGTTCCGTCAAGCACATCGCTTATACCGCACAGGGTGTACAGTACAAAATACCACAACGAAAACGGCGGCACTGCCAAAAGCAGTACAGCACCGACTATGCGAAAGCATGTTATGCAATTCGGTAAAACGGCAAGCCCCTTTTTCATTTTACACACCATAGGCATTTTTGCCTACTGAAAATCCTTTTCTTTAAACTTTTAAAATGCGCCGCCGCGAACGACAGCGCATTTTATTGCTTGGGTTAATCAGAAACGCTCTGCAACCTCGAAAATATGTGTCGGAAGGTCGCTTTCGTCGCAAGAAACGGTAAAGACATAGTTTGTGTTTGTTTCCTCGCTTAATGCGGATACTCTATCAAAGAAATCTGCAAGCTGTGCATAATCTCTGCCGACGATGCGCAGTGTTGCATCAACAAAAACATCAGTAACATCATAGTTGCCTGCGCAAACGCCGCAAAGCATACCGTAAAATGCCTCAAAGCCCGAGATACCATATGTTTCGGTGTTGATGAGTCTTGCCTTGTGCGTAATGCTGAAGTTGAGCGTTTCACCCTTTTCTATGCAAACCACATTGCCGTTGGACTGTTCGGTAGTAGTGTTGACGGCGTCAACCAACTTTTTTGTTTTACCCGAACCCTTGTTTCCGATAATGAGCTTAATCATTTTTATCAACTCCTGATTTATTTTTCCACCTGTATTAAAGGCGGTGAACGATGAATTTATATGCTGTTTTTAAAGTCTTGCCTCAAGCTCGGCACGCTGTGCCTCGTAACCGGGCTTGCCGAGAAGTGCAAACATATTTTTCTTGTAGCTTTCAACGCCCGGCTGATTGAACGGATTTACGCCGAGCATATAACCCGAAATCGCGCAGGCTTTTTCAAAGAAGTAGAAAATTCTGCCGAGGTGTTCCTCGTCTGCGGCATCAATATCTATAACAAAATTCGGTACACCGCCGTCGGTATGTGCAAGCACCGTACCCTCAAAAGCCTTGCGGTTTACCTGCGACATTGTTTTGCCTGCAAGGAAGTTAAGACCGTCGGAATTGTCATCTGCCGCCTGCAATGTAATGTCGTCGCCGCAGGCACCTATGTTGACAACAGTTTCGAAAAGGGTTCTTCTGCCGTCTTGTATATACTGACCCATAGAGTGCAGGTCGGTTGAGAAAACTACCGAGGCAGGGAACAGACCCTTGCCGTCCTTGCCCTCGCTTTCGCCGAACAGCTGTTTAAGCCACTCGTTCATCATAGTAAAGCGCGGCTCGTAAGAAACGAACATTTCAATTTCTTTGCCCTTGCGGTAAAGTGCGTTTCGCAGTGCCGCATATTTATAGCAAGCGTTTTTCTCGATATCCTTTTCGGCGTATTCCTCTCTTGCGGCGGCGGCGCCTTTCATAAGAGCGTCGATATCTGCACCCGATGCCGCTATCGGTAACAGACCGACAGCCGTCAGAACCGAAAATCTACCGCCGACATCGTCGGGGATAACAAAGCACTCGTAACCCTTTTGGTCAGCAAGCTCTTTCAATGTGCCGCGAGCCTTGTCGGTTGTGCAGTAAATTCGTTTCTTTGCTTCTTCCTTGCCATACTTCTTCTCG
>CAZIEH010000067.1:0-8802 GCA_964538695.1 uncultured Eubacterium sp.
TTCGCCTGTTATAACAACAGCATTCGCCTTTTTATCATAAAGCGACTCAAGTGCGGTTTTGTAGGCATTATCCTTGCCGTTCTGCCTTACAACCTTTTCGATAGTTACCTTTCCCTTTGTCTTTTCATCTGCATTTGAAAGCTCTAAAAATTTATCGGAAAATCCGTTTGCGCGCTGTGTTGCGCTGACTGTTTCTGCGTGCTGAATTATACCGACGACATATTTATCAGATTTTTCTATCTTTTCCTTAACCTCATCAAACAGCTTTTCCGCCGCATTTTCGGCTGATTTTTCATTGTCGGTGGCGACTGTTGACTTTATGGGGTTTTTCTGTTTCGCATCAAGCGTTTTTATATCATTTTCGTGTATACCGTCTTCAACTTGAACAACAGATATATTTTTGTCGTGCGCTATTGCCAAGGTATCTGCAAGTCCCTCACCTGCGGCGGCTATGATAAAGCCCTTTGTACCGTCGTCAAGCTTATCTTGTATCGCTTTTTTCTGTGCAGTTACTGCGTTTTCACCCGAAGTGTCGATATTTTCAAATGAAAGCTCGTATCCGTGCTTTTCGGCGGCAGCTTCTGCGCCCTTTTTAACCGAACTCCACGCTGCAACAGATGAATCGTTAGCAACAAGAGCGATAGTCTTTTTTTCAACCTTACTACCCGTTGCGCCGTCGTTTTTCGTGTCGGTTTCTTTTTTAGCCGTACTGCACCCTGCGGCAGAACAGGCAAGAGCCAACACAGCAGTGAAAGACATCGCCTTTTTTAATAATTGCGTTTTGATTTTCATAGAATATCTCCTCCTAAAGCTTAATATGCTTTCGCTATATTTTTGCCCGCTTTTTCAGGAGATATACATATTTTCACTGCATTTATAATACATCATTTTGTACAATAACTCAATGAAGTATATTGCTTAAAAAAATAAGCAATTTTTTACTGTTTTTTGCAAATTCCTTGCATATAGCGCAATATCGTGCTATAATTACTGCATAAACTGTATTTGAGGAACATTTATATGAACATAAAACACCGCTATGACAGCGAAACGCGTCGTCACTATCCTTTTGAAAAAAAGTACTCATTACGACTTAATCCGCATCTATTATATGCAGGTGTGCTTGATAAAACAAATGATTGGTGCGAGGAAACGCACTGCCATAGCTTTTGCGAAATAATGCTTGTCGTATCCGGTAAAGGTCAGGTATGTATTGACGGCAATGTGACAGAGGTTTGCTGCGGTGATTTGATAGTTTACGATCCTTATGTAAAGCATTACGAAAAAACCGATAATTCCGAGCCGATGGAGCTATTGTTTTTTGCGGCAGACGGATTTAAAATAAACACTATACCACCGTCACACTTATTGCCGGACGGCTTCAGCCCCGTAATACACACTAACGAGCGTTTCAGACAGTTTAAAATTCTTTTCGGCGAAATTCTTGAAGAATGTCGACACAAAACCGCATTTTACGGTGAAATAGCGGCAAGCCTTGCAAAAGCCGCGCTTTTACTGATACTGCGAACAATTGACAGCGATGAGGCTGAAATTTCAAAAACCAACAACACAGCACTTGCCGCTGTTAATTACATTAATCAAAATTATTTAAGCGAGATTACACTTGAAGATGTCGCAAAAAATTCTTTTACCGACAAATATTATCTTTCGCATATTTTCACAAAGACCTACGGCATTTCGGTCGGCAAATATATAAAAAGGTTGCGAATAGAAAAGGCTAAACAGCTTTTACTTACAACCGATGCAAGCATAAGCAAAATTGCGCTTTCAGCCTGTTGCGGCGATCCAAGCTATTTCAGCAAGGTGTTCAAGGTGGAAACAGGTAAAACTCCTTTACAGTTCCGCAAAGCCGCAAAATAGTATACATAAAAAATCCGTTGCGATTTAATCGCAACGGATTTACTTTTTTACAGCTTTATACTTTTCGCACTGCTGTATGATGAATAATATTTTACGCCGTTTACAGTTTTATAGGTACGCACCCTGAAATAATATCTTGTACCCTTTTTAAGCTTGGTTTTGGTATAGTTTAGCTTTGTTCCGGTATAAATGCGTTTATAACTGCCTTTTTTGCCTGTTCGCATATAAACCTGATAGCCGCTTGCACCTGTTACCTTTTTCCATTTTACGGTAATTTTCTTTTTCTTGGTGTTTTTGGATAAGGTGGGCTTTGATGGCGTTTTGGTTGCGGTTGCCGCAGATATTTTCGACGAATCGGCACCTGCATATTTTTTACCCGAAACGGTTACATAGCCCAAAACCTTGTAGTAATATGTTTTATTAGCCGAAAGCTTGGTATCAACATATTTGGTGGTTTTTGTACCGCTGATGTATTTTACGACATAGTAAGTACCGTTTTTAGAGGAGGCACGCAAAACAGCATAGCCTGTCGCAGAGCCGGTCTTGCTCCACGAAAGTGTTATGGAATTATATGTTGCGGCGGTTTGCTTAATACCCGTGATTTTCGCGGGTCGTATTAAAAACTTTTTAGTGAAAGTACCCTTATAATTTCCCTTGCCGCGCACCGTTATCGAGGCGGTACCAACATTTTTGTTGTTAGAGAAAGAAAGTGTATAATCGGTATTTTTTACAAGCACCTTGCTACCGCATTTTACAAGCGGATTAAATGTAATGCTTTTTCCTGTATACGCACGGTCGCCTATATTAGATACCGAGGTTATAGCTTTGGGCGAAATTATGATATCTGCCGACGCAGTTCCTTTAAAATCATTAACGCCCGTTAATGTTATTTTGCCTGTGCCTGCGTTTACATTGTTTTTGTACGATACAATGTAATCGATGTCCATATCCAACGCAACGCCGCCGTACATAACAACAACATACGGTGTGTATGCTGTTCCCGAATAAGTAACGGTTAAATTGATATCTGCAAGTGCATCTTTAAAAGCCTCGGTTAAGTCGACCTTACCCTCTGTAAAAGTAACATTTTCGGTAATCAAGCTTGAATCGCTGTATCGGATATAGTCGATAATATACTTGGTTGTACCGCGTTCAAAGCCCGCTATACACATAGTCGCGCTGTCGAATGTCGGTACAAGTACAGGTGTAACCGTTTCGGGTGACAACGGGTCGAAAGAATATATCTTGTCTCTATCGTTAAACAAAAGATTGTTGCCGTCCGCAGTTATACGGGTAAGCGAGTTCATATTATTGCTTTTATGCACAAGAACATCAGAGTCGTCGGCATTGTCCCAACGGTGTATGCCCTCTGTTTGAGGATATGAGCTGTTGAAATAGTAAATATCATTACCAATCAGGCAAAATTCGGTATTTGAATCACGCCAAAAAGCATTATCGTACTTTGTGTCATCGGGGTCGGTATCGAAATCGTCGGCATTATGTCCGGTTTGCTTTAGCTTTTCTGTGGAAACAAGAAAGTTGTTGTGCATAACTTGACCTTCAATATCCTTAATAGGGTCATCAAAGGTTACATCAATGTGGTAATATTCGCCGTCAAGCTTTGCAATATTCCAAACATGGTTAAGCTTTTGCGAGCTGCAAAGATAATTTTCAATACCCAACTGATTTAAAAGATATTGGTAGGTTTTTGCATAGCCCTGACAAACCGACTTGCGGCGAACAAGCGTGCCGTACATATTAAATGCATCGGGATTTGTGGCTTTATTGTTGTTGAAATTTTCAAGAGTTTCCTCGTCATATTCGCACATAGCGGCAAGCTTGTCGTGCAAAAGCAGCATTTTTTCGACGGTGTCAAGATTTTTGTTATTCTTTACCGTCGCAAGCAGGCTGTCGGCAACCTTGCGCCACGCGGTGTTCATTTGGTCAACCTGGGCTTTGTCGACATAGTGATAATTAAAATAAATTGTAAGCATTTGCTCCGTCGACTCTATAAATTCATACCTGAAACCGTTTGAATTGTAAAGCTCGGGATACTTGTCGAAAACCGCATAATACAAAGTAAGAAAATCATTTTTCTTTATACTGTACTTGCTCACATCAAGTGATGATTGCATATTGATGATTGCATTATACACCGCCTTTTCAAGTGCCGTGTTTTGAACAGTCGGTGCGGCATAATATTGCGGTGTGTACACAATCTCGCGGTTAGTGATAATGCCTGTATCGGTTTCCTTTGCAACCGCAAATGTAGAATAGCCTGTGGGGATGAGTGTAAACGCAAGAACCAAGGAACATAAAAATGCTATTGCTCTTTTCATTTGACAACCTCCGTTAAAATTATATTAAATATCGTATATACCGAGTATAACGATACCTATTACGGTAATAAAAATCGAAACATAGTGTTTTAGGCTTAAACGCTCTTTCAAGAAAATCGCGCTCCAAATAACCGACAGTACACAATATGCCGATATAATGGGTGCCGCCATTGCCGCGTGCTCGCTATCGGCAAGCGCACCGATATATGCAAACTGACCCGCGGTTTCGCAGGTTGCACCGATGTATTTCGGCACTTCCCTTTTCGGCAAAAGCTTTTCACGCTTTATAACAACGACATAGAAAAGCGCAACCAAGCCGACTGCCAAAAATGTCAGCTCGTAAGCGGTGTTCGCCGCATCCTCGTTAAGCTTTTCAAGCACAATGCCGTCGGCATATGTTCCGAGTGCATCAATAAGGCAATACATAACAGGCAGTGCAATTGCAAGCCAAGATTTTGCATATCTGAAATTTGCCTTATCCTGTCTTGCGCGGCGCAGGTCATCATCTTCATTCGCCTCAACAACGCCAAGCGAAACTATACCGACACCAATAAGGAGAATTGCCGCAACAACAGGCACGCTTGCCTCGGTAAATTTTGTGGTGCAAATAAGCAATATTGCGGCAAGCACACCCGAGGAATTGCAGATGGGGCTTGAAACCGAAAGCTCAATATATCTTAATGAAACATAGCCAATCGCCATAGAGATTATGTAGAGTGCAGATACCGGCAGGTATGTAACAACCGTTTCCATATCGAGCTTAACGCCGCCGAAGGTCAGGCTGTACAGCGCGTGCAAGCCCATAACAATACCGACTGCACCGACCATTTTAAGGTGGGCGGTTTTGTCATCATTTTCACGACAACCTATTTTTGAAAAAAGGTCAGAGCCACTCCAACACAAAAGGGCGCTAATAGACAAAATGAACCACAATTCGAAAAACTCCTTAATAACATACTTCTACATCTTTATTTTAACAAGATGTTCAAAATTTGTCAACAAAAAATAATTTGTTGAAAGGAACAAAATACTGTGGTATACTTTAAGGGTAACTATTTTAAAGTGAGGTGTACCTATGCGGCTTTATATTGATAACATAACAGTAGATGAAACAACCGATACCGTAGGTATAACCTCCCCCCTGCCGCGTTATTCGTGGATACCGCGTTGCCGCGGCAATTTACTGCAACAATCGGCATACCGTATAAAGCTAACCGACGAAAACGGTATGACTGTTTGGAACAGCGGCGTTGTTTTGTCTGACGAGTGCTTTAATATACAACACGGCGGTACGCCCCTTTCGCCCGACAGCGATTATACACTCTATTTAACCGTTTATTTCGGCGACGAGCCAGAAAAGAATAAAATTACCGCAACAAAGAAAATTCGCACGGGCTTTTTCGAAAACACCTTACCCGATGCAAGCTGGATTTCGGGCAGATGTTGCTCGCCACTTATCAGAAAGACCTTCTTTTCGGATAAACGCATTAAATATGCCACGGCATATATTTCGGCGCGCGGCTTTTATGAGCTGTATATAAACGGCGAAAAAATCGGTGACCGTGTGCTTGCGCCCTCGCCGTTGCCCGGTGGAAGCGTCGCGGACAGCTATGATATTACCGCCGCACTTACCCCGGACAACAACACTGTGGGTATTTGGCTCGCCCCATCTTTCAAAGCAAGAACCTTTAACAAGCAAGGGTGGTGTTACAGCGGTAGCGAGCGTGTTTGGTGCGTTATTTCACTTGTTTTCGACGACGGTACAAGAAAGCTTATAACCACCGACGAAAGCTGGATATTTAAACCAAGCCCCATTACGAAGTGCAGTATATACGGCGGCGAGGTTTATGACAACCGCCGCGATATTACAGCTTGGTGCGGTTCATATACCGACACGGCAGAGTGGTTACCCGTAAACCTTTGTAACGATAAACAGCCGCGACAAATGCCGACGGTTGCAATAAACGAACTTAAAACGAAAAAATGCACAAAATACGGCGTACGCGAAAACGAAACCACTTTTTGCGATTTCGGCGAAAATACACTTGGGTATATACGCATTAAGGTTATCGGCGAGGCAGGCACCAAGGTCGTAATAACCCACAGCGAAAACAAAACAGAAAACGGCGATATTAACCCGTTTACAAATGGCTCTGCGGCAAATACCGATTGCTTTATTTTAAACGGCAACGGTGTTGAAATTCACAAGCCGCGCTTCTCATACAGATGCTTTAGATATGCCGAAATTCGTATGGAGGGTGTTGCACAGCTTGTAAGTGCCGAAAAGATTACTATCGGTACGGCAAATGACAACGGCTCATCTTTTATTTGCGATGATATTATGCTGCAACGAATGTACGACAATGCCGCAAATACCATAAGAATAAATACGGGACACTATTTTTCCGACTGTGCTGTGCGTGACACAAGGACACCTGCACCCGAGGCGGCACTTACCGCCGATGCGCTGTCGTTCAGCATAAAGGATATGCGCCTTTACTTTAAGCAGTGGTTGCAAAATCTTGCCGACGGCAAAAGTCTGCAATCCTCTGACCCCACAGCTTCGGGCGAATTTATAACCGCACTTTGGGCACTTATAGAAAATTACGCAGATTGCGACACGGCACGGCTTCACTTTAAAAAGGCAGAACAGCTTTTGGCGGCGTATGAAAAAGAGTACAATGCCACGGCGTTTGCAAATTGTCGCGGCGATTGGTGTTCACCGAAAGCAAATCCGAAAAATCTGCCCGATAAATGCAGTTCTCTTTCAGAATTTACAGGGCTTTGCCTGTTTATTCATCTGTTAAAAACGGCGGCAAAAATCGCAAAAACGATAGAAAAGCACGAACGCGCCGAAATATATAGCGAAAAGGCTGAACATTATACCGAAAAGCTTTACGATGCATTTTATTTAAAGCCGATGGGTCGCAGATACGGCAGTTTTTGCGGTGGCGAGCAAACCGCAAACCTTGCGGTGCTTGCACTTAATATTGCAAAGCCGGACGACAAAAAACAAATTTACTCGGCACTGAAAAGACAAATTAAATCGGTTGACAAATACCACCTTAATACAGGAACATTCGGAACACAATTTCTTGTTTCCGTTCTTTCACATGATGACGAGGGTGCAGAGCTGTTGCACCGCATATTGCACTCTACCGACTATCCGTCATTCGGTGAACAGTTGCTTGATTACGATGCCACCTCATTATGCGAGCAGTGGTTCGGCTTGCAGGGACAAATGTGTTGCTGTCACCCGTCATTCGCCGCAATGTTTGCTGATTTTTACCGCGTGTTCGGTGGTATTACCAACGGTGGCGACTGCTATAAGCATATAAAAATCGCCCCGCATATGCCGCGCAGTGTAAACCGCCTTAACTGTACGCTATCCACAGTTCGCGGTGATATACGCGTTTATTTGCGCAGGTTCGGCAACGAGGTACAATCTGATATTGTTATCCCCTCGGGTTGCGATGCCGAGGTAACAATGCCGCACGGCGAAACCCTGTTTTTAAAAAGCGGCGAATACACATATACCAACCTTTTAAAACTTATTCGGGAGGAATAATATTATGAAAAAAACCGCATTGATTATGGTTGTAATGCTTTTGCTGATTTCGGGCTGTACCGCGAAAAAGCAAAGCACCGACACTTCTTCTGTCGCAAGCAAAGCTACCGAAAAAACAACAATTCATCTTTCGGCAATGACGAATGATACGGGCGTTATTTTAGCAGACCTTATGAAAAAAAATATATCGTGCGATGCTAAAAACAGGTATGTTATAAATCTGCATACAGGTAAAAAACAGCTTGAAGAAAAAATGAACGAAGAACCGCAAATCACACTTTTAAGTGTTGAAGATGCGCTTGAAATTTCGAAATCAACAAATAACACCTACAAAATTTTTGCCGTTGTACAGCAAAACAATATATATGCATTTTCGAAAAACACGGTCGAAAAAAAGAATTTTGCGGAAATGACCGTCGCCGCGTATGAAAGTGACATTATTAAAGCGGCACTTAAAGAAATCGGTTGTGAAAATTACACCTTGCTTTCATCAAAAGACGAGTGCGAAAATGCGGCAAAAAACAATAAGTATGATATAATAATCGCACCTATGCCAATTGGCGGAAATATTAAGGCAAATGAAAATTTTAAAGTCGAAACCGCACTCAATACCATTGCCGGTAAAGACCTTACCACAGGTTGCATTATATCGACGACCGAAATGTACATCACAATGAAAGATGCCGTAAAAAATCTAAAAACCGATATTCAGTCAAGCATAAAAGAGAACGGTAAAGCATCGCAAGCTACACTTGATATGCTCATCAACTACGGCATTTGTGACAAGGCTGTCGCCGCCGACGCGGCAAAGCTTTCTGGCGGTTTATATGTGGACGGTGCCGACGCGAAAACAGCAATTGAAAACTATATTTCATTATGCGAATTGCAAGATGATTACAAAAATACAGATGATTATGTAATTAACGGATAACCTTAACCCCCTGCTAAAAGCAGGGGGTTATTTTGGTGCAAAAGCAGTGCATTTGGTATAAAACTTGTACACACATTGACAAT
>CAZIEH010000068.1:0-8725 GCA_964538695.1 uncultured Eubacterium sp.
ATTATATGTATATACATATAATATATTAAAGCTTGGCAATCAAAACGGCTTTTTAAAATCCAAGCTCGTCAAGGAAGTACGCCCTCGTATCGGCGTGTTTGCCGAATTTATCGATAACGGTTATGCGGAAGTAGTCAAAAAACGGCTCTATTTTGAAAACCGCCTCGGTAATACCGTCGCCTTTTTCATCGAAAACAATTTTGTTTGAGCGCGAACCTGTTTTCATTGCTATTCTATCCGCCGCCTCACATTCTATATGAACCTCGTCGCCCTCAACCCACAATGCGTTTATAATTGGCCCCTCGGACGCGTAAAAATCGCCCTTTACAAGTGCGTCGGTAACGGTCTTGTATTCCAAGCGGTCAGCCTTAATCATAACAAAGCCGCCGTAGGAATCGTACGCGCGCGAGGTTGTCGGGGTATGATTATGATTATCATCGGACGCAACGGCAAAAATTCGCTTACCACTGCGCAGCATATCATCATATGTCTGCGTATTATATTCATCCCAGCCATAGGTTTGGCAACCGTAGTTGCAAATTTCCATAGCATGCATACCGTTGTAATTTATATAGTCGCCGTAATTTTCCAATGACCATTGCGGGTGGTTGTATGTAACGAAAAAGCCCTCGTCGCGACAGCCCTGCATAACCTCGGATATTTTTTCTGGGTTATATTCTCTTTTATAAAGAGGCTTGTTCGTATCGTATTTTACAATTTTCGCGGTTTCCACTGCGCCTGCGAAAGTGTATTCTGGGTTCCAAAATGGCTGAACGGTCTGTTCGGGGTCGCGCGCGATAAAACAAATATGACAGGTTTTAAGCTGTTCAAAGCGTTTTTTAAGCACCGCCTTGTCAGCACTGCCGAAATCCTCGTTAATTTCCATTTCAAAACCGTTTAACGCCAAAAAGTTGTCATCTGTCAAATCGTTGTGCGGAACAAACACATCGTGGTCGGTAAATGCAATTATTTGGTAGCCGTGTTCTACATATCGCGCCTTAATTTCGGCAGGACTGTTTTTGCCGTCGGACAAGTTGCTGTGACAGTGCAAATTTGCCTTGTAAAAATTGCCGCTTTCGGGTAAAAGTTGTTTTTTCATAAAAAGTTCTCCTTACATATTATATATAGCATTGTTCCTCAATCAAGCAACGCCGCATATATTTCGCTTTTTTTAAATCCCGTGACTCGTGCCGCCTCTTTAGCCGCGGCAGATGTCGGCATACCGTCATTCTTCAGACGGCGCGCATAGGCAATAGCCTCTTCAATATCCGCCGCCTGCTCCAATACGGTTTCACCCGATACTATAAGCACATATTCGCCGCGCGGCGGCTGTTCGGCAAAATGCTCTACCGCGCCCGAAAGGGTGGTTCTGAAAGTGTTTTCGTGTAGCTTTGTAAGCTCTTTAACAAGTGCTATTTCACGGTCGCCGAAGGTGGCAAGCATATCGTCAAGAGTCGCTTTAAGCTTGTGCGGTGCCTCGTAAAAAACCATAGTTCTTGTTTCGTGGCGTAATGAATTAAGGTGTTCAAGGCGTTTTGCACGAACGGTGGTTAAAAAGCCCTCAAAACAAAATCTGCCGACCGAAAGACCCGACATCGCAAGCGCGGTTGCGACCGCCGTAGGGCCCGGAACAGACTCTACTGTAATACCCTTTTCGTGGCACAAGCGCACCAAATCCTCGCCCGGGTCGGAAATTGCAGGCATACCCGCATCGGTAACAAGTGCGCAATCCTCGCCCGACAGTATTCTTGCGGTGATAACCTCGCCTCGCTGGCGGATATTATGCTCGAAATAGCTTACCATCGGGGTGGATATTTCAAAATGATTAAGCAATTTCAGCGTTACGCGTGTGTCCTCTGCCGCAATAAAATCGACTTTTTTTAAGGTTTCAACGGCGCGCGGCGACATATCGCCGAGATTGCCGATAGGCGTGCCGACTATGTATAATTTTCCCACATTTATACCTCTTTTAAATATGACCGTTTTTATAGCTTCCGTAAATTTCGCACATTTCGGTCGAAAGCTCGCCGTCTTTCTCGATATAAAGCGGCGGCAGAATATTCATACCCGATTTGCCGTCGCGCCTGCCCTCTACAAGAACAAGCCACGGCTGTTCACCCTCACGCTGATGTACTGTGCGCAGTTTTTTCGGCTCTACACGATTTTCGCGCATTGCAACAAAAATATCGGCAAGCCTTTCGGGGCGGTGGCAAACACACAGCCTGCCGCCACTGCGCAACAGCTTACTCGCCGCCGCGGTAACATCGGACAGTGTACACTCGGTTTCATGCCGCGCTATCATACGCGCGGTATTCGGGTTCTTTATGCCTGCACCGTCGCGTTTGTACGGCGGATTACAGGTTACAACATCAAATGAGCCGTACCGCAAAACACCGCGCAGATTTTTTAAATCGGCGCAAACCGCATTAAGCTGTGAAAAGCCGTTCTCGTTTGCCGCAGTATTGCAAAGGTCGACAGCACCCTTTTGTATATCCACGCCGACAACCTGCTCGCCCAAGCCGTCGCGGCAAAAAAGCAGTGGAATAATACCGCCGCCGCAACCGAGGTCGCAAATTTTGTCGCGTCTGCGCGGCTTTGCAAAATCAGCAAGCAGTACCGCATCTGTTCCGAAACGGTACTCGGGGGTTGTGAATATGTGATATCCGCCGCCAAGCGGCTCTTTTTTAATTAAGCTCTCGTCCACTTTACGCCCTGCGGTGTATCCTCTAAAAGAATACCCATTTCCTTTAATTTATCGCGAATAGCATCGGCTGTTGCAAAATCGCGGTTCTTTCTTGCCGCGGTTCTCTCCTCGATAAGCTTTTCAACCTCTGCATCTAAATTACTGTCCGATTTATTGTACAGTAATCCGAGAACATTGCAAAGCTCATCAAACAACGCAAGTGCCGCCTCGCAGGTCTGTTTTTTCGGCTGTGCCGAAACCGTGATGTTAATATCCTTTGCCAAGGTGAAAATCGCCGCAAGCGCATCTGCCGTATTAAGGTCGTCGTCCATAGCGCGAATAAACTCGTTTTTATGCTTTTCAAGATACTCGGGTGCTTCACCGCCGTCTTCTGCGTGTTCAAGCGCGAAAACAAGTCCCTCGCGGCAATTGTACAGTCGCTCTAAAGCGCTTTTGCCCTGCTCTAAAATCTCGGTGCTGTAATTTATCGGACTGCGATAGTGCGACGATATCATAAGATAGCGTATAGGCTCGTACCCGAACTTTTCGGCAACATCGCGCACGGTAAAGAAATTGCCGAGTGATTTCGACATTTTTCTGTTATCGACATTGATGTAGCCGTTGTGCATCCAGTAATGTGCAAAATCGCAACCGTTTGCCGCCTCTGACTGGGCGATTTCGTTTTCGTGGTGCGGGAATATCAAATCCTGACCGCCGCAGTGAATATCAATTGTTTTACCGAGATATCTGCACGACATAGCCGAACATTCGATATGCCAACCGGGTCTGCCGTTACCCCAAGGCGACTGCCAAAACGGCTCGCCCTCTTTTGCGCTTTTCCAAAGGCAAAAGTCCATAGGGTCTTCTTTAATTTCTGAAACATCTATTCTTGCGCCTGCCTCAAGGTCGTCAAGCGGCTGATGTGATAGCTTGCCGTAGCCGTCGAATTTTGCGGCACGGTAATAAACATCGCCAGTGCTTGAGGGATATGCATAGCCCTTTTCGACAAGTGTTTCTATCATTTTTATAATGGCATCGATATTTTCGGTTGCGCGAGGATGCACTGTGGCGTGACGAACATTAAGCCCGTCGGCATCCTTCCAAAATTCCTCAATATACCTTTCGGCAACCATAGGAACAGTTGTGCCCTCTTCGTTGGCTTTTTTAATAAGCTTGTCGTCGATATCTGTGAAATTCTGCACAAATTCCACCTTGTTTCCGCGCCATTCGAGGTATCTGCGCAAAACATCGAATACGCACAGCGGTCTTGCGTTACCAATGTGGATATAGTTATAAACCGTGGGGCCGCAGGCATAAACCTTGTACACACCCTGCTGTATGGGGACAAGCTCTTGCTTTTCTCTTGTTAAGGTATTAAAGATTTTCATAATTATTCTCCTTTTAACTGCGCAACTTCCGCTTGCAAATCTTCTATTTTCTTTGTCATTTCGCACAACTGCTGTGCCACGGGGTCGGGGATATGAACCTGATCGAGCTTTGGTATTTTTACACCACTGCGCTTAACTATTCGCGCAGGAACACCCACGACCGTGCAGTCGGGCGGTACCTCGTGCAGGACAACCGCACCTGCCGCAATACGCGAATTGTCGCCGACAGTAAACGGCCCCAAAACCTTTGCGCCCGAGCTTATCATAACATTATTGCCGATTGTCGGGTGCCTTTTGCCCGTTTCTTTACCCGTACCGCCCAAGGTTACGCCCTGATAAATTAAAACATCATCACCTATTTCGGCGGTTTCGCCGATAACAATTCCCGTACCGTGGTCTATAACAAGTCGCCTGCCGATTGTGGCACCCGGGTGAATTTCTATACCCGTTTTTCTGACCGCACGCTGTGAAATATAGCGCGCCAAAAATTTCAAATTATGCTTATAGCACCAGTGCGCCTTGCGGTACATTCTGACCGCGCGAAAGCCGGGGTATAAAAGCGCTATTTCAATCGCGCTTCGTGCCGCAGGGTCACGCTCCATATACGCGGCGATATCCTCTTTCCATCTTTCGAACATATATAAAATCCTCCTGTAACACTTTTTATAAAAAAAAGCAAAAGCCCCCGTCGTAAAAACGACGGAGGCGACAAAACAAAATTGCCACGGTTCCACTCCGATTGAAACTCTGTGCGACCTTGGTAACGGTGTCAACCCGTGGCGCGATACTTTTCCGCTTTTCGGTGTTCCCGCGCCCTGCTTACGGAGGCACTTCACAAACACCGTTTCCACAACGCTTTCAGCCGTGGCGTCACTCTCTAAAGGGCGTGTGTATGCTACTCTTTCCGTTCAGTGCATTTTCCTACTAATATAATATTACATTTTCTTCGTTTTGTCTACTGTTATTTTTCGCCGTCTTTAATAAATTGCGCGTTTTGCACAACATATATTATACCCGAAATTACGGTTAATACCGTTGCAATCCACAAAAGCGCACTGCCGATAACCGACATTACAAAAAATGTGGCTTCGCCGATTATTTCTTCCGTTCCCAACCACTGTGCGAACAGTATAAAAATAATTGCCGCCATTTGCGCAACGGTTTTCGCCTTACCCCACATATTCGCGGCAACAACCTTGCCGCCGTCGGATACCGCGGAAAGGCGTATACCCGAAACCAAAAACTCACGCAACAGGGTTATAAACGCAACCCAAAGCGCGCCGAAAACAGCATCATCACCGAGTACGATAAAGCCAAGTAACGCCGCCGTTGTAAGCATTTTGTCGGCAAGTGGGTCAAGGAATTTGCCGAAATTTGTTATAAGTCCGCGCTCGCGTGCCATCTTGCCGTCGAAATAGTCGGTAAGCGATGCGCCGCAGAAAACGACAAGCGCCGCAAGATAGTGGTGCGGAAATGGTATACAAAAAAGTGCAAGGAAAAACGGTACTGCAATCATTCGTGCTACCGTAAGTTTATTGGGTGTGTTCATTATTCCATTCCCTCCAGCTCACCAAGCAAATCATAATCTAAAGTATCGGTTATCAAAACCCTGTGGTATTCGCCGACCGACAGCTTTTTGTCGGACAGGAAGAAAACCTTGCCGTCAATATCGGGTGCATCGGTTGCCGAGCGACCATAGTAGCACTTGATATCGTTGTCGTAGCCCTCGACCAAAACCTCGCAAACGATGCCGAGCCGCTTTTGCGAATTTTCGATAACTATCGGCAACTGCTCGTCCATAATATGCTCGCTTCTGTCCTTGCGAACCTGCATATCAATTTGATTTTCAAAGCCTGCGGCAGGTGTGCCCTCCTCCTCGGAATAGGCGAAACAGCCTAGTTTGTCAAACCTTGCCTCTTTTACAAACTCGCACAGCTCGTTATACTGCTCCTCTGTTTCCGACGGAAAACCGACAAGAAGTGTTGTTCGCAGTGTTATATCGGGCACGGCGGCTCGTATTTTTTTAACAAGCGCAAGCAGTGACTCACGGTCGCCGCGGCGGTTCATTCGGTGCAATATTTCGCCGTTGCAGTGCTGTATCGGCATATCCAAATACGGCACAAGCTTGGGTTGTTCGGCGATAAGCTTTAAGAGCTTATCCGTTATACGCTCGGGGTAGGTGTATAGGGTGCGTATCCAGTGCAGTCCATCAATTTCGCACAGCGCGGCAAGCAGCTCTGTAAGTCGCGGCTCGCCGTAGATATCCTCGCCATAGCGTGTGGTATCCTGCGCAACGACAACAAGCTCGCTAACGCCGGAGGCGGCAAGCTTGCGTGCCTCGGCAACGCAGTCCTCTATTTTACGCGACCTAAATCTGCCGCGAATAAGCGGAATTGCACAATAGGTGCAACAGTTGTCACAGCCTTCGGCAACTTTTAAATAAGCGGTATACGGCGGCGTTGTCAAAACGCGGTCACCGCCGAGCCTTAGGTCGGTTTTTTCGCCGTAGCAATTGGTAAAACTACCGTCAAATGCGGCGTTTACAATATTTACAATCTCGTGATTTTTGCCTATACCGACAACAACATCAACCTCGGGGATATCCTTTGTTATCTCATCACGGTAACGCTCTGCAAGGCAACCTGTTACGATAAGTGCGCGCAGATTTCCCTCTTGCTTAAAGCGCGCCGCCTCTAAAATATTTTCAATAGCCTCTGCCTTTGCATCCTCTATAAATCCGCAGGTGTTGACTATAATAACCTGTGCCTCTGACTCGTCGGCGGTTACTGTAAAGCCAGCCGCCTTTAAGTCACTCAGCATAACCTCGGCATCAACCTGATTTTTGGGACAACCGAGAGATATCATTCCGACCTTTTTTTCCATAGCAATCTCCATAACCATTGTTCAATTCACCGCACACGCGGTTTTCGTTTCAAGGAAGCATAACAGCCCGATATTCGTCAGCAAAATTCGCTGTCGCTTAAATAATTCTTTGTAAATTCATCTAAAACGGTGCGAATATCGCCGTAAGAAAAGCCCTTGCGCTGTAAAGCGGCGACAGTCCTTCTTATATCGCCCTCGTCCGACAGCTTTCGCGAATACTTTTTTTCGACAAGCGCGCGAATGGCAAGCTTAGGGTCATCGTCGCGCAGTGCCATAGTCTGCTTTGCAAGTGACGGGTCAACCCCCTTTTGTATCATAAGATAAACCGCCTGTCGCGGCGCAACACGCTTTTCGTTTATAAGCGTTTCCGCAAGTCTTTCGGCATAATATTCGTCGTCTAAAAGTCCCAAGGTCACCATACGCTCTACCGCGTATGCGGCGGCGGTTTCGGGGAAATCGGACTTCAGCTTTTTATACAGCGCGCCCGAACACATTGCCTGTCTACCCAAAAGCCACAATGCGCGCGATTTTGCGCGGCGGCGCTCGCTTTCGGCGATAATTTCCAAAAGCTGTGCCTCGTCAAGCTGTGTATTGGGTTTAAGCGCAAGCTCGGCACACAGGTCGCAGTCGATTACGGGCAGTCCCGTGCTGTCGCGCCGACATTCGATTTGCGCGGTATCCTCGGCAAAGCGCAGTGCGGTAAGCTTTTTTCTGCGCGGACAAGCCTCGATTAACAGCATTATTCGTCATCTACCGCAACATCTATGCTTATTTTAGACAAAGCGGCGGCACTGTCGGTTGCGGCGGTCTTTTCTTTTTCTTCGTCGATTTTTTGCTTTGCATCATCGGAAAGCGTGGTTTCGCGAAGCTTTGCCATAACCTTTTCGCTGATTTCTTTCGAAAGAGCCTCGTTACCTGCAAGGGTGATTTTCGCATTGTCGCGACCCTGTCCGAGTCGCTGTTCACCGTAGTAAAACCAAGCACCCGAGCGTTTAAGCACGCCTGTTTTTACACCAAGGTCGACTATTTCGCCTGTGCGCGAGATTCCCTCGCCGTACATAATATCAAATTCGGCATCCTTAAACGGCGGTGCGACCTTGTTTTTAACAATTTTGCAACGGGTGCGCGAGCCGATGGGCTGTGCGCCGTCCTTAATAAGCTCTGCGCGACGTATTTCTATACGAACACTGGCATAGAATTTAAGCGCACGACCGCCTGTTGTAACCTCGGGGTTGCCGTATATAACGCCGACCTTTTCACGCAACTGGTTAATGAATATGGCAACGCAATTCGCCTTTGAAAGCGCACCTGCAAGCTTTCTTAAAGCCTGCGACATAAGACGGGCGTGTAAGCCGACATGGCTGTCGCCCATTTCACCCTCGATTTCGGCACGCGGAACAAGTGCCGCAACCGAGTCGATTACAACAATATCAATTGCACCCGAGCGAATAAGTGCCTCGGCAATTTCCAAAGCCTGCTCACCCGTGTCTGGCTGTGAAACCAAAAGCGAGTCAATATCTACGCCGAGCTTTGCGGCGTATATCGGGTCAAGAGCGTGTTCGACATCGATAAACGCGGCAGTGCCGCCCGCCTTTTGCGCCTCGGCAACGCAGTGTAGTGCAACCGTGGTTTTACCCGAGGATTCGGGGCCGTACATTTCGACAATTCTGCCGCGCGGCAAGCCGCCTATGCCGAGAGCCATATCAAGCGAAAGCGAGCCTGTGGAAATATGCTCGACATTCATACCTACATTTTCGCCCAACTTCATAAC
>CAZIEH010000069.1:0-8614 GCA_964538695.1 uncultured Eubacterium sp.
ACTCGTGTTACCGCCGTGAAAGGGCGGTGTCTTAACCGCTTGACCACCGGGCCGTTGGTGGCGATAATTGGATTCGAACCAATGACACTGCGGGTATGAACCGCATGCTCTAGCCAACTGAGCTATATCGCCATATTGCACCCATTAGTTACAGGCGCAAGACATATTATAACAATAAGTTTGCATATTGTCAAGTGTTTTTTTGAAATTTACGCAAACTTATCGTCAAATCACAAAATATCGTTTACAAATGCCGCATAAACAGGTAATCCGCTGTCATTATCCACTATAAAATACAGAAAACTGCGGTCAAACCGTATTTGCCCGTTCGTTTCTTCCAACAGCTTTTCATTCATCTTTTCCTTACCGTCGCCGCTTGCACCGACACCGTAAGGTGACAAACTTATATCGCCGGATGCGATAACGCGGTCATAGCAAAGCCCTGTCGCAGATGTCATTCCGCTTAAAACGGTATCATCATCAAAAAGCTGTGCAGAACCCTTTTCTTTAAAAACGGCAGTGAAATCGGTGGTTGTCGGGGCGGCTATACTGTTGCTGTAAGACGGCATAACCACGGCAACCTTTTTTTCTTGTTCTTGCTCTAAAAGTGTTGCCAAGCCGTTGTCTTGTGAAAGCTCGTTCACAACATCGGACACACTGTTGATTAAATTTTCATTGGTAGCCTTCGGCACCAATGCAACGAAAGTAAAGTCGCCGTCAAATGCTTTTGTAATGCCCGTAAATGTTGTGCCGTCAATGACACCGTCTGAAACAGTTTCAAAAAATGTTGCGGTCACACCGCCGCCTACGCCTGTAAAAAGTCCGGCATAAGTATCGGTAACAACAGGCTCTTTCCATTTTGAAACGAAATTCGCACCCGAAATAACATTCATATTGTCGGTTAAGCCGATATTTATAACGGGGTACACCATATTCCCCGTTGCCGCTGACACCGCGTTTATTACAGTGTCGTTTGCATCGGTTGCGGCAAAATCCAGCCTTTCGAAAGACAAGCCGAAATATTTGCCGTTAGTACGCAAAAAAGATTTTTTTACAGGGTAAACGCGCTCGTTATCAAGCCATACGGTATTTGAAAAATGCATACCGTCTTTTGTGCTTTTGACCCCTATACGCTGTTCTATGCCCGAAAGCTGCTTTGCGGTTTTTATACTGTCGCCGCCCAAAAGCTTTTCCATTTCACCGCGCGTATCATCGTCCGCCGAATATGCCATAAATGCCGCAGATGACATAGTGTTCGAAATTGAAAACGCGGCGTTGCCGGTTTTATCCGCAACCTCTGACAGCATCACTGCGGCAAAGCTTGCATACTGCTTTTTAAAATCGTCGTCGATTTTTGCTGTGGTGCGTTTTTTTGATATTCCTTTCATCAAATCACCGTCTGCGGTTACGGTTCCGCCGCCGCTTAAAGCGGTTATGAGAACCACAGCGGCAACAATGCAAAGCGCAACTGCGGCGATAAACACGGCGGTAATTCTCTCTTTAACACCGAAAGCCCATTTTTTAGTATTGGTTTTCAACAAAATCAACTCCGTAACATTTATAAAAAATTGCAGTTAAAACTTTTTACGCTGTGCTAAGTATACCACAAAAACCGCATATAGGCAAGCGGTAATAACGCGTTATTAGCCACCACCTATACGGTTTTGTACAATTTTAACAAGTTTGTGCAATAAACCTTGTGCAAGTTTTTTATGCGGTTTTGTTGCAATTTTCGCACGATACTGTTACAATTATCTTGAACTAACGGTCACCTTGCCGTGACCGATGAAAAGGGATGTTGACCTATGACAGAACAATTCAAATCACCCGATCCGATTTATCGTGGTACCGATTTTTGGATGCTTAACGACAGGCTCGATGACGACGAAATTCGTTGGCAGGTAAAAGAATTCCACGATAAAGGTATGCACGAGTTTATTGCAAGAACCTATGTCGGCTTGCGTACCGATTACCCGGGTCCCGAGTGGAAGCACCGCATACAGGTTATGCTTGAAGAAGCTACAAAATACGGTATGCGTGTAACACTGCAACCGTTGCGTATGCCCGGCGGCTTTAAAGAAAACCCGATAACAGATGTTTTGGATGTTATAGAGTGCGTTACAAAAGAATACTTTGAAAGCGAAGAATACGAGCAGCGCGAATTATTTGACGAAGTAATCGGCGAAAACGAAACCTACGGCTCGGTTATAAAAGACCTCGGCAAGCATATAATCGTACGCCGTAAGGACGGCGGCAAAGATGACGACGGCAATTGGGACGGCGGCAGACTTAATATGTTCTCTGCCGAAAAGTGTCAAAAATATGTTAAGCTTTGCTATGAAGAAAATTGGGAAGAGTTCCGCAAATATTTCGGCAACACCATTCACACAATGTGGGTTGACGAGCCGCTTGTAGGTGCGCACTCGTTGCCTTATCCCGAAGGTATAGAAAAGGCGTTTTTCGACCGTTGGGGCTATAAAATAGAAGACCATTTCGAAGAGCTGTTTTTCAATGTCGGCGACTACAAGCGTATTCGCTACCAATATATGGTTTTGTTGCAGTACCTTATGGAACACGGCTATTTTGAAACACTGAGCCATTGGTGTAAGGCTAACAACATTCGTTTCAGCGGACATCTGTTTAACGAGGATTCGTTGTCTACCCAGATTTTCGGTGCAATTGCCACAATGCCCTTCTACAAATATCTTGATATACCCGGTATGGACACACTTGAAGCGGATATGGCATGGAGATACGGAAAAATTAAGCCCGCATATTCAAGAGAATACATAGGCTATCAGGAAATCGGCGGTTCAGAAATGGCACCGAACGGTCTTATGGCGGCACCTATGGCGACTATCGGTATGTACACAACACCGCTTCAGCTGACCTCTGCCGCGCATCAGGCAGGTAAGGAACATATACTTTGCGAAATGTTCGGTGTAACCACCCACAATTTCACATTCCGCGATCAGCGTCACCTGTTCGACCACCTTGCGGCACTCGGTATAAACCACAAGTGTATACACGCATTTTTCTACAACCTGCACGGAACGGCAAAGCGCGCATTTCCGCATCAGGTAAACTACTATCAGCCGTATTGGGAGAATTATTCCGATATGTTCAGCTACTTCTCGCGCACAAGCTGGTTTATAAGCCAAGGCAAGCCGCAAAAGGATGTAATGGTTGTACATCCGCTTGACACGGCATATATGCTGTACGAAAACAGCATTGACAACACCTTCTCGGAAAACTCGCCTATGCGCGATTACGAGCGTTTTTATTACGGTCTTGTTCGCGGTCTTTGCGGTATGCAGTGCCGTTTTGAATTTGGTGACGAGGCGACAATAGGTGACTGGGGCAAGGTTACTGACAGCGGCTTTGAAATAGGTGAAATGACCTATAAAACAGTGGTTCTGCCCTACTTGCAGGTTCTGCGTAAAAAGAGTGCAGAGCTTATTGCCGAATACGCGAAAAAAGGCGGCAAGGTTTACATTCTCGGCACAATGCCCGACCGCATTGACGGCGTAACAGACGACTCGTTACCCGAAATGCTTTTGAACGCAGGTTGCGTTTTCTGCGAAACAAGAAAAGAGCTGTTTGATATTTTAGAACAGCAAAACGGCGGTTACAGCATATCCTGCACAAGCGATATAACACCGATAATCGTCAACCATCGCGCCGATGAAAAGCGTGACTACTTCTTTATTATGAACGATTTTTGCGAGGATGATAAGGAAATAACGCTTACCGTAGACGGCGGCAAAAAGGCTGTTAAGTGGGATGCTTTAACAGGAACAACAGAAGAAATTGCCGTAACCCGTGCCGACGGTAAAACCTCGCTTTCGGTAACCATACCAGAGGGCGGCAGTATTATGGTAAGCTTTGAGGATGCAGCCGAATGTATGGCACCCGTGGCAGACGGCGGTTACTTCACACGCGCATTGCCCGACAAATGGGAAATAACACGCCACGACCGCAACGCACTTGTTATAGAGGATTGCCGCTACAAGCGCGAAACCGACGCAGACTATTCCGAAAATACATATCCCGCAATCGTAATAAGCGGTTTGCTTAACGACGAGGAATATGAGGGCAATGTCTATCTGAAATACAACTTCACCTCTGAAAAAGAAATGCAGCTTCAGCTTGCACTTGAGGATTTGGCACTGTCGGAGGTTTGGTTCAACGGCGTAAAAGCCGCGGCAGATAAAAAGGGTATATTCCGCGCACACGCTTTTGAGGTTATTGACCTGCCCGAAAACTGCAAAAAGGGCGAGAATGAAATTATAATTAAAAAAGCATTCCAGCCTGCAACCAAAATGGGCGGTCTTGAAAGCAATCAAGAGCGCGTTGACCTTGAAAGCATTTACATAATCGGTGATTTCGGCGTATTTTCGCGTGAGGAGCCTGTCAATAACGGCACGCACCGTTTCAGCCGTTTCTTCACCTTAGGCGAAGAAAAAACCACCGCTTATAAAGATGTTACATCTGTCGGTTATCCTTTCTATGCAGGTTCTATGTCACTTACACAAAAGGTGAATATCTGCGAAGAAGAGCTGAAAAACGACAAAATCCTGTTCACTTTTGAAGAGTTTAACGGCTGTATTGCCGAGATTATCGTGAACGGCACATCGCTCGGCAACATTTACTGGGCGCCGTATGAAATCGATATAAAATCGGCACTTAAAGCAGGCGAAAATGAGATTACGGTGAAAATCACCAACTGTCTGCGCAACCTGCTCGGTCCGTACCACAGGGTTCAGGGCGAAATAGGTCATGTTTGGACATACACGACAACGGGCGATATTTACAGCAATGTTGCAGGGCCTTGGGGCGGTAATCCACACAATCCCGATTGGTACAATCATCGCGATGTTGATGATGCGTGGTGGACACCCGACTACTTCTTATTGCCGTTCGGTCTCGGTAAAGTCAAGCTTAAAATGTTTAAATAATTTTATTTACAGCAAACGACCCATCGACACAAAAAGTGCCGACGGGTCGTTTTATATAATGGGTACAGCCTTTCGCCGTCCCTTAACACAATATATGCGAGGACGCGAAAAGCGTTACGGGCACTTGCCCTTTATTTGCGCAAAAACAGCACGCCGAGTGTATTTTTGCCGCAGTGTGTTGAAATTGTGCAGCCCGCACGGGTTATAAGCACCTCTTCAAACGGCAATGCGTTTTTCACAAGCTCGGCTATCTCATTAACAACAGCTTCATCACAGCCTGCGTGGGTTACAAAAACACGGCGAAGGTCAATATTTTCAGGGTCTGAAAGTCGCTCTGCGGCGTATTCTTTAAGCACCGTTTCGAACTTGCCGCGGTATTTTTTGCCGACACCCATTGCACCGTCGGTTACCTCGATACAAGGCTTCAATTTAAGCAAATTCGCACCAAGTGCGGCAACGCCCGAGCAACGACCGCCCTTGTACAAAAACAAAAGGCTGTCGATTACGAAAGACGAGTCAACATTCTTTTTGATTTCGGTAAGCTTTTCGACAATTTCCTCTGCTTTCATACCTTTTTCGCGCATATCGCATGCTTTAAGTGCAAGCAATGCCGATGCGGTTGACAAATTTTCGGTATCAATAACGAAAATACCGCCGATTTCTTCTGCCGCAAGGCGAGCGTTATTATATGTAACCGACATTTTCGAAGAAATGCAAAAATGAATTATTACATTATCGTCGGTTTTCAAGCCGCTGAAAAAGTCGGTATATTCTGCGATATTAACAGCCGCGGTTTTTGCAAGTTTGCCTGTTTTATTGTAATATTCGTAAATATCGTCGGGGGTTGCCTCAACACCGTCAAGATACGAGTCCTCGCCCATTGTTACCCTTAGCGGACAAACGGTTATATCGTAACGCGCAATAAGCTCTGCACTTAAATCGCAAGTGCTGTCACAGGTGATTTTTATATTTTCAGCCATAAAAAACTCTCCGTTCATTCGTTTTTTCTTTATTGTATCACATACTTTTGTTCAACACAAGCAAAAAATAAAAACAGCACTTTTTGATAAGGCATCATAAAGTGCTGTTTTATTATTGTTAAAACGACTCTAACGATTTCGACAAAAATCCTTTTGTCTTTTCGCTTTTCGGATTTCCGAAAACCTCGTCGGGGGTTCCAAGCTCCTCAACAACGCCGTCTGCCATAAACATAACCGTATCGGATACACTGCGCGCAAACTCCATTTCATGGGTAACGATAATCATTGTCGTGTCAAGATCCTTCAGCTCGCGTATAACCTTTAAAACCTCGCCCGTAAGCTCGGGGTCAAGCGCCGAGGTCGGCTCGTCAAAGCAAAGAATATCGGGGTTAAGTGCCAATGCCCTTGCAATTGCGACACGCTGTTGCTGACCGCCCGAAAGCTGACAGGGGTATGCATCTATTTTTGCGGCAAGCCCAACGCGCGAAAGCAGGTCTATCGCATTTTCGCGTATTTCCTCGGCACTGCCCTTGCCTTGCAGCATCGGTGCAAGCATAACATTTTTAAGCACTGTATATTGCGGAAAAAGGTTGAATGACTGAAAAACAAGCCCGAAATGCAGGCGATTTTCACGCTTTTCGGAATCGCTTAATTTCGGCATATCGGCATCGTATATACATTTGTCACCGACAGTAATTTTTCCCTTTTCAGGTGTTTCAAGAAAGTTAAGACAGCGCAAAAGTGTCGTTTTACCACTGCCCGAAGAGCCTATTATAGAAAGAACCTCGCCTTTTTTAAGCGAAAAATCAATTCCTTTCAGCACGCGCTCCGAGCCGAAGGATTTGCAGATATTTTCTACCTTGAGTATTTCCATATTTTTTAACTCCTAAAATAATTCATTTTTCGCTCTGCATAACCGAACAGCAGTGTAAGTATTCCCGAGAACAACAGGTAAAACGCACCCGTATAGATAAGCGGCCACAAAAGACCCTCGGTCTTAATGAACATCTGACCGCACCAAATAACCTCGTAAACCGCAATAATTCTTGCAAGAGAGGTATCCTTAACAAGTGTTATTATTTCGTTGCTCATCGGCGGCAAAATGTGCTTTATAACCTGCAACAAAACAACCTTAAAGAATATTTGACTGCGTGTCATACCCAGCACCTGTCCTGCCTCGTACTGACCCTTTGGCACACTTTCTATACCGCCGCGGTAAATTTCGGAAAAATAGCACGCATAATTTATAACGAAAGCTATTATAACCGCACTGAAACGCTCAAGGCGCATATCCCACAAAATACCGGGCAGGTAAAATACGATTATCAGCTGCAACATAAGCGGCGTACCGCGGATAATCCACACAAAGCCGCGCACAAGCCAGCGCAACGGCTTGAAACGGCACATCGAGCCGAAGCTTATTATAAGTCCAAGCGGTAACGCCATTAAAAGTGTCAGCGCAAATATTTCAAGTGTTGTTCCAAAGCCCTGCAACAGGCTTAAAGTAACCTTTAAAAACATATCCATTTATATATAAACCCTTTCAAAAAACAGCGGCAACCGACGCCATGTATACGCACGGCGTCGGCAATTCTTTAAATTTTGTGATTATTACTCGGCAATAACCAATTTGTACTTATCGGCAAGCTCTTTCAAAGAACCGTCGGCTTTAACCTCTTTAAGATAGTCATTAAACTTCGCGGTCAAATCCGAACCCTTTTTAAAGCCTACACCGTACATTTCGTTAGTAAGTGTGATACCCGATTTAAGGTCGGCATAGTCACTGCCCTCGCCTGTCATAGCCGTCGCCATAGTAGCGTCAATAACGCAAGCATCACAGCTGCCTGATTTTACTTCAAGCAATGCATCGGTCTGTGCTGTAACTGCGGTAACCTTAAAGCCGCTGTCCTTTGCAATGCTTTCGCCTGCCGAACCCGACTCTACGGCGAAGGTAAGACCCTTCATAGACTCAACATCCTTGTAGTTGTCGATTTTGTCGGCTTTCATAACAACGATTTGCTTGTTCTGAACATAGGGGTCTGAAACATCAGTGTTCTTTTCAACCTCGTCGGTAATTGTCATACCGTTCCAGATACAGTCAATTGCGCCGGAATTAAGCTCTGCGAATTTGTTGTCCCAATCGATAACAATGAACTCAACCTCTTTGTCAATGCTCTTTGCAAAGTTTGTTGCAAACTCTGCATCAAAGCCTGTCCAGTTGCCGTCGTCGTCTTTGTAATCCATAGGTGCGTATTCGGTAATACCGACTACCAGCTTGTTGCTTTCTTTTTTACAGCCCGCAAACATTGTTGCCGCCATAAGTGCCGCCATAACCACTGCCAATACTTTTTTTAATTTCATTTTGATTTCCTCCGTTTTTGTTTGGTTTTGTTTTACTGTGTTATTATATTACCACTTTACCACGCTAAAGTCAAGTACTTTTTTAAAAAAATTGAAAAAATTTTTAAAAACCGCGAAAATGCAGTATTTATGCGGCTTCAGAGCCGTTATTTTATGTCTGTTTTCGAAAAAACAGCGCGATTTTTGCCGATTTTTTTAAAAAACACCTTTTTATATACCGCAAACAGCAAGCATTATATTACCCTATTTTTGTCCGCTTGTCAAATAGTTGCCAATATATTAAAAAAGGGCTTTTATTTTTATGCGGTATTTGAT
>CAZIEH010000070.1:0-8569 GCA_964538695.1 uncultured Eubacterium sp.
TGACACTATTGCTGCGGCAGACAAAAAGTATGATGATATTGTTTTTTGCGGCTTTGATGCCGGCAGCAAACAGCTCGAATGGGTAAAAAAGAAAACAGGCGCAAGGCTTATCGGTTCATTTGCCGCCGATTCTTACCATATAGGCTATAAGGCGGTTGAACAGCTTGTGGCGGCAATTGATAATAAGGACTATGAAAAGAAGATTACGCTCGGCGGTAATTGGTGGAATTTGGAAAATTTTGAGGATATGCTTTCAAAAAATATGATTTACGACGATTAGTTCGGTACTGCGCATTGTGTTTTCGGACACAATGCTGTACATAAATAATACTGTTCGGCACAGTTGCCGTTCAATGAAAAGAGGGCTTTTTATGAAATGTAAAATCGGTATTCGCCCGACTATCGACGGTAGATGGGGCGGCATACGCGAGGGACTTGAAGAGCAAACTATGGGTATGGCGCTTGCCGCCAAAAAGCTTATAGAAGAAAATGTTTTCTATACCGACGGTACTCATGCCGAGGTTGTTATAGCGCCGTCAACTATCGGCGGCGGTGCCGAGGCGGCGCGTTGTCAAGAATATTTTACCGAAAACAATGTTTGTGCAACACTTTCGGTCACACCGTGCTGGTGCTATGGCAGTGAAACTATGGATTTGGATCCGCTTACCGTAAAGGCTGTTTGGGGCTTTAACGGTACAGAACGCCCGGGTGCGGTTTATCTTGCGGCTTGTATGGCGGCACACGCACAGCGCGGCTTACCTACATTTTCCATCTACGGTAATGATGTGCAGGATATGGATAATAAAGAAATCCCCGACGATGTTGCCGAAAAGATTTTGCGCTTTGCGCGCTGTGGCTTGGCGGTCGGTCAAATGCGCAACAAGGCTTATGTTGCAATCGGTTCGGTAGCGATGGGCATAGCTGGCAGTTTCCTTGACCCGATGGTTATGCAAAACTATTTCGGTATTCGCGCCGAATGGGTCGATATGGTCGAAATTTTGCGTCGTGTTGACCTTGAAATTTACGATAAGGAAGAGTATGCAAAGGCTCTTGCTTGGGCAAAGAAAAACTGCCCCATAGGCGAAGATTTAAATCGCGGTGCTTGGGGTAACAATGAAAAAGCCGCCTCTGAAGAGGAGCTTGAAAAGCAGTTTGAGTTTACAATTAAGATGACGCTTATCATTCGCGATATTATGGTCGGTAATGACAAGCTGAATGATATTGAAAGACACGAGGAGGCTCTCGGCAGAAATGCCATTCTCGGCGGTTTTCAGGGTCAGCGTCAGTGGACTGACTATATGCCCAACGGCGATTTTCCCGAGGCTATACTCAACTCAACCTTCGACTGGAACGGCAAACGCGAGCCGCTTATTCTCGCGACAGAGAATGACACCTTAAACGGTATGGCAATGCTGCTTGCAAAGCTTACACAGCAAACAGCATCTGTTTTTGCCGATGTCAGAACATATTGGAGTCCCGAAGCAGTCGAGCGTGTGACAGGCAAAAAGCCCACAGGGCTTGCAGAAAACGGCTTTATACATCTTCTTAACAGTGGTGCCGCCGCACTTGACGGTACCGGTCGTTCTAAGGATAAAAACGGCAATTCCATTATGAAAAAATGGTGGGATGTAGAGCAGGCAGACATCGACGAAATGCTGAAAGCCACAGAATGGGCGCCTGCAAACCTCGGTTACTTCCGCGGCGGCGGTTTCAGCAGTCGTTTCTCTACCGATGCAGACGGTATGCCCGTAACTCTTATCAGAATGAACATTGTCGAGGGTATCGGCGTAACCTTGCAAGTAGCAGAGGGCTGGACAGTAACACTTCCCGAGGATGTCGACAAGACACTTCTTGAGCGTACAGATCCGACTTGGCCCAGCACTTGGTTTGTTCCGCGCCTTACAGGTAAAGACGGCTTCGAAAGTGTTTATTCGGTTATGGAAAAATGGGGTGCAAACCACGGTGCATTTACATACGGTCACATCGGTCAAGACCTTATCACACTTGCAAGTATGTTGCGTATTCCCGTAACCTTGCATAATGTAGAGGGTAATCTCTTCCGTCCCCATTCTTGGTATGCATTCGGTACAAAGGATGCCGAGGGTGCAGATTACAGAGCTTGCGCCGCTTACGGTCCGCTTTATAAATAATATCGCAAATTCAAAAAGGTTTGTATGCTTTTTTCGGCGTGCAAACTTTTTTGTTGTGTAAATTTTGTGTATAATTTGGATTTATTATATTGACATCAGGCGCGCTATTTGTTAAAATGTAGCTTGTAGAGGAGGAATGAAAAATGCAGAAATTTATTGTAATGCACGATATTGATATTGCCGATTTTATGAAGACCTTGGACGCTTGCAAGGGTGATGTTTACCTTGAAACAAGCGAGGGTGATGTGCTTAACTTGAAATCCAAGCTTTGCCAAATGATGGGCGTTGCCAACATTATGAAAGGCGCTGTTATAAACGAGGCTTCGCTTCGTTGCACCAATCCAGAGGATGAAACACTGTTGTTCCGTTTCAATCTTTATAAAGAAGTTCCCGAAAAGGAATAATATTTTATATCGTAAAAAAATGGCTGTAAAAACTTTCGTTTTTACAGCCTCTTTTTATGTGTTTTTAATTATTACCTGTGCTATAACATCTGCGGCGTGTTCGCATAGGTCACAGCAGTTTTCAAGTCCCTCGTAAACCGCTTTACCGCCGATAAGTGCTTTTACATCGGTTTCTTTTTCAAACAGCGAGTAAAGTGCGTTAGTATAAAGCTCGTCCGCTTCAAATTCAACATCATTTACTATAACAAGTAATTCGCGCAGTTTTGTCGGTTTTTTGAAGTTTTTAAGCTCCTCGGTAGCGGTGAACAATGCTTTAACGCATTTGTTCACTGCACGCGAAAGGTCGGCGGTTTTTTCGGGTATAACATCAGTATGGTACATATAAATATCAAGTATAACCTCGTCGATGGCATCGGTAATATCATCGATAATCTGTACAAGCCGCAAAATATCCTCTTGGTCAATCGGGGTAATAAATTCAGTTGAAAGCTTGTTTAAAATCTCGTGGTGTACGCCGTCTGCGCTATGCTCAAGCTCGTGCATTTGCGCACGGTAGGCATTTATGCTTTCGGGGTTGAATTTGCAAAGTATTTCTTCAAGCAATTGCGATGCCTGTACGCAGTATGACGCTTGCTGATTGATAAGTGCGAAATAGTCGTTGTTTTTCTTTGCCATAATTATTATCTCCTTTTATGCGAAAATCAATAAAAACAGTTTTGCGACCGCAAAGCCCAACAAGCCGCAACCGGGGAAGGTGAAAACCCATGTCAGAACAAGGTCTTTTACAACAGCCCAGTTTACATTGCTCATTCTGCGTGCCGCGCCGACACCCATAATTGAGGTGGTTTTTGTGTGAGTTGTGCTGACGGGAATACCTGTCAGCGATGAAAGCAAAAGACAAATTGTTGCCGAAAAGTCGGCGGCAAAGCCCTGATACGGCTTCAGCTTTACCATATCCATACCAACTGATTTTATAATTCTGTAACCGCCGATAGATGTGCCGAGACCCATTACGACCGAGCATAGTATCATTAACCATATCGGCACAACAAAGCTTGTTGTATCGGCTTGTCCGTTAGAAAACGACGCACCAAGCAGGAATATCGCCATAAATTTTTGTCCGTCCTGCGCACCGTGCATAAACGCCATTGCTGCACCGCCAGCAACCTGCGCGCCCGAAAAGAACCGTTCGCATTTCAGCCTGTTTTGGTTTTTAAACAGCAGTACTGTCAGCTTAGAGCTGAGAAAGCCGAGTACAAACCCAAGAACCGTTGATAATATAATGCCGTAGATTACTTTAATCCATTCGGCGCCGTTTATTCCCGAAAAGCTGTTTTGTATTGCAACCGCCGCACCCGAAATGCCTGCGATAAGTGCGTGACTTTCGCTTGTCGGTATACCGAAATACCACGCCGCGGTTGCCCAAATTACAATTGCCGCCATTGCCGCACACAGTGCTATAAGCGAGGTGTGTGCATCGCCGCCGAAATCGACCATATTGTAAATGGTCATCGCAACCGAGGCGTTTATGGCGGTCATAACAAGCACACCCAAAAAGTTGAAAACCGCCGCCATTATAATGGCTTTTCTTACACCGATTGCCCTTGTCGAAACGCAGGTCGCAATTGCATTTGGTGCATCTGTCCAACCGTTTACAAGTATAACGCCGAGCGTAAGAACGGTTGAAACTGCAAGCATCGGGTTACTGAAAACCTGTGTCGCGAAATCAATAATACTCATACTTTCATTCCTTTATATTTATTTTTCGCAATTCATTCGGTAACCTACGCCAAGCTCGTTAGTGATGTACCGAGCCTCGCCTGGTTTTACACCCAATTTTTTGCGAATATTTGTCATATTAACCTGTAATTTTTTGGTGCCGCCCTCGTCATCGTAGCCCCATACACCTTTTATTATTGCCGAATAGCTCATCATTTTGCCGCAGTTTCGCGATAAAAATGCGACTATGTTATACTCTGTTTGTGAAAGCTTTATTTCCTTGTCGCCTATAAATATTTGCCGTGCGGCGTAGTCTATTACAAGGTCACGGGTTTTGAATTTACCGTCTTGTATATTTTCCCCCTGCGGCGTGTTGTGGGTTCTTAAAGCGGTGCGTATTCTTGCAAGTAATTCAGCCGAACTGAACGGCTTTGTTACATAGTCATTTGCGCCGATGTCAAGTGCTGTTACCTTGTCACCCTCGGTATCGCGTGCCGACAAAACTATTATCGGGGTAAGTGCGCTTGCGCGTGCAAATTCGATAAAGCGCATACCGTCTTCGTCAGGTAGTCCAAGGTCTAATATAACCGCATCGGGCTTGTGTGAAAGAAAAAGTGTTTTCGCACTTGAACAGCTTGCCGCCTCAATCGCTTTGTAGCCTGCCGTTTCAAGCATAGTAGCCGTAACGGCGCGTACATTTTCGTCGTCTTCGACCAAAAGTATTTTGTATGTGTTATTCGACATTTTCTGCCTCCTCTGTTTTAAGGGTAAACCTAAACAATGCGCCGCCGCCCTTGCGGTTTTCAGCCGTAATGGTGCCGCCGTGCGCCTTGATTATTGTTGCGCAAACAGAAAGACCTATACCTACAAACCTTTTTTGCGAATTTTCGGTATCCTGTTTAAGCGAGTAACTGCCGCTGAAAAGCTGTTTTATTTTACTTTCGTCAAGACCGCAACCGTCGTCGGATATTTCAAACACTGCTTGGTCGGCAAGGGTAAAGACATTCATTTTAAGCGTTGTCATACCTTTTGCGTGGTGAACCGCATTTTCAAGTAAATTTATTATTACCTGTTCTATAAGTATTGTATCAACTGGAATTACCACTATTTCATCAGGCAGTGATATCTGCGGCTTTATACCCTTAAAGCGTGACGAAAATTTTGTAACAGCAGAGTCGACAAGCTCATCTAAAATAGTCGGTGTTTTCGAAATTTTCATCGTATCATTGTCAATGCGCGTAACTGTCAGCAGGTTTTCGACCATACGAACAAGCCATTGCGAGTCCTCCTCAATGCTTTGCAGCATATTTTCGGTTTGCTCGGCGGTAAGGCTATCCTTATTGCTTCTAAGTGTAGAGCTTGCAGTGTATATAGTGGTAAGCGGTGTTCTTAAATCGTGTGAAACCGCGCGTAGCAGATTTGCCCTCATTCGTTCACGCTCGTTTTCGGCACGTGCCGATTCGTGGTGCTTTATTTTGGTTGTAAGCATACTTGTAATTACAGAAATAAGTATCATTATTACCGCCGAGATAATATTTATCGGAGTTATAAAATCAAAAGCGAAGAAAGGGTAGGTGAATGCAAAGTTAATTGCAAACATACTGACAAATGCCGTAATTATGCCGTAAATATAGCCATCGGTAAAAAGCGACACCGTAAAAACGGCAAACACAAAAACCGTGGTAATATGCTCTTCGACATCGATATCTTGAAAAAGTATGCTAAGTGCAGTTGCCGCAACAACTGCGAAAACGGGTATAAGTATATTTTTTATAAGCTTAATTTTCATACATAAATCCTTTATAATTCAATCAACATAGACAGTATAACATATCTTTAGCTAAGAAACAGCAAAAATTCAATTACAAAAAATGCACTGCAAACCGTTTGGCATTTGCAGTGCATTTTATACTATTGTTCCAAAATATCGGTTTCTTTACCGTTTTTGAATGTTTTTAAGGCGTTGTGTGTGAACGCTGTTTTAATGTCCTCGCCGAGAAGTGAAATATTTACATCGGCATCGCGACCGCCGGCATCGTATGCTCTTAAAACCGTGCTTTCGCCGTCATCACCTTGCTTTACGGCGGTTACGATAATGCTGTCATTATCGCAAGAAAGGTGTCCCGCACGCTCGGGGAGAGTACCCTTGCGGAATGTGCCTAAAAGGTTGAAAACAGGCATATTAAGCTCGGCAGAATTACGCTCTGCCGCGGCGTTGGTTGTGTAGGCAAAGACCGAGTATTTAAAGCTTTGAACGCCTTGCTCGGTGTATTCGCAAAATTCATCGCGCTCACCGAAATGGTCGGCGTAAAGCGGACTTCTCAAAACAGTCATTCTTACCTCGCCTTTAAGCGAATCGTAAGCGTATTTAGAGTCGTTGGCGACACAAAGCTTATCGGTTGTAAACCAAGAACCGCAAGGCTCTTCACCCAAGCCGACAGCTTTGGTTATAGTGCCATAGGGGATTTTTGCCGTAACGGTATCGCTGTTTGTCGGGAAAGCGAATTTTAAGACCTTGTGCTTTTCGTGAAAATCAATTTCGGTGTTGACAAGAAGCTGTGTACCGTCGGCAACAAGGCTGTAATCGCGGCGTAAAACAGAGGTGCCGTAGTGCTGTGTAACGCGCAGGGTGGTTCTGACCGCGCCGCTTTCGATAATTTTAAACTCGGGCTTTTCGAAACAGCCGACCTTTTCGCCCAAATACTCTTTACCGTGTGCCCAAGTGTCACAGTCGGTTTCGTCAAGAATAACAGCCGAACATGGTGCGTTCAGTATAAATTCGTTTGCGCTTTTGTCGTAAATCGATGCAATTTCGCCGGTGACACTGTCAAACTCTACTTTGAGATTATTGTTTTCAAGGGTAGTTCCGTTTACAGTCGGTGCATTTTCGTAAATTGTATCTTCGACAGAGCAGGGGAACATTCTGTAAACGGCATAGCCGAGTGCAGGTACATCAGCAACAAAAGCAATGTGATATTTATCCTCGAAATTGGTTTGTTCGCCGCGTATGTACTGGAACGGAATTTCGTTACCGAGTGAGTCTGTTATGCGCTTTGCATTCTGGTTTACCGTGGTAACCATTTTAACGGGGTGAGTATTGGGGTTAAACACAATTACGGGTGTACCCAGCTTTTCATGCTGCCAAACTTTCCACAAAGCCTGTGTTTTAAACGAGCTTGGGTCTTCATCACCCAAGGTGTCTATATTCCATGCAATTTTCTGTGCCGCAAGGTTTATAGCCTGCTCGGTAATACTCATAGTTTCGCCGAAAAGGTGCGCCGCATCGTCGTATGCCGATTTTATCGAACAGCCGCAAAGAATGTCGTGGAACTGGTTGAAAAGCAAATTTTTCCACGCTTTTTTAAGCTGTGCGGCAGGGTATTTCGCACCCGTTAATTTGTTGGCAAGCATAGACATTCTTTCGGCGGCAAGCAGGTTTTGCTCGCACCGTCTGTTTGCATTTTTAACTGCGGATATTGTCGAGTAGCAACCGCGAGCGTGGTGCTGTAAATCACCTGTTATTACAGGTAGGTTTGTTTTGTCGATGCTTCCAAAATATTCGTCGGGTGTTGAATATACAATATTATCAAGATTAAAGCTGTTAATTTCGTTTATAAGTGCAATTGTCGGGCCGCCACCGTGGTTGCCTACGCCGTAAAACGCCATAAGCTCGGTATCGGTATCTTTTGCCTCTTGCGATAAATCTTTAATCATTTCGGTGTTTTTAAGATTTATGTTGTAAGCTTTAGGTATGCGGAAAGTGCAAACGCGTGTGCCGTCGTCACTTTCCCACCAAAAGACTTTCTCGTTACGGTTTTGTTCTTCGGGGAATGGGCGCATAAATACATAATTTTCTATGCCACCTGCTTTTAAAATCTTCGGCAAACCAGCATTATGACCGAAAGAGTCGACATTGTATCCCGTTTTTGCGATTACGCCGAATTTTTCTTTAAAATAATTTTGGGCAATCAATTCGTGTCTTGCAAAGCTTTCGCCGTCAGGCATATTGCAGTCGGGCTGTAAATACCAACCGCCGACAATGTTCCAACGACCCTCTTTAACACGGGCTTTGATTTCTTCAAACATTTCGGGATCGATTTTTTCAACCCATTCGTAATAAACCGAGCAGGCACTTGTGAATTTAAAATTATCAAAATCATTCATACGGTCAAGCGCACTTCTGAAAGTTGCCAAAACCTCCGAAAAGCCCTCTTGCCAGCGCCAGAGCCAAACTGGGTCTAAGTGTGCATTTCCGATAAGATGTACTTTTTTCATTTTTATATTCCTTTCATATGG
>CAZIEH010000071.1:0-8385 GCA_964538695.1 uncultured Eubacterium sp.
CCCAATTTCCTCGACAGTCGGCTCTCTTTGCAGCTTTGCCGAAAGCTTTTCTTTAACCTGCATCGCTTTATAGGCAAGGTCTTTAACGGAACGACTTACCCTGATGCTGTTATTGTCGCGCAAGTATCTGCGAATTTCACCAATAATCATCGGCACGGATATGTTCTTTTGAAATGTATAAATAAAGCCGTAATCGCAAACAATAAGCAAAGCAGAAAGGAGATTTTTATGGGTAAAAAGAAAAGCAAAATCAACTCAACACCATCTGCCGAAAGCTTTGATAATGAAAAAGCGACGGCTGATGATATGATTAACAGATACGGCACATACAACATTCAAAGCACTGCGGATACCGAAAACGAATATCCGCAAATTGCACAAGGCTTATCAAAAAAAGAACGCATAAGATAAAAGTAAAAGGCGACTCGATATGAGTCGCCTTTGTAGCTTTATTATTCGCCGAGAGTTACCTCTACCTTATGGACATCGCCTGCGGCTGTGGGTTTAAGGACATTGCCCTGAACCACTTTGCCGTCGACAATCATCTTAGATACACCGCAAGAAACCTTGTTCGGGTTTTTAACGGTGATTTCGAATGTGTTGCCACGGAATTTTCTTGTAATTGTAAATTCCATATCGTGCTGGCAGCACGGGTCTACGATAAGACCGTCATAATCGGGTCGAATACCCAATATGAACTGCGAAATAGCAACGAAGTTCCAAGCGGCCGTACCTGTAAGCCACGAGTTTTTAGCTTCACCCGGCTTTTTGGCATATGCAGGCTTACCGCCGACCATCTGAGCATATGCATACGGCTCTAAGCGGTGGATTTCACTGATATCCTCGATATATGCAGGAGCAATGCGCTTGTACATTTCAAAAGCGTTATCGCCGCGACGGGCAATTGTTTCGGCACACATAAGCCACGGGTTATTGTGACAGAAAACGCCGCCGTTTTCTTTATAACCGGGAATGAACGAACCGATTTCGCCGATTTCGGGGTCGAATTTGCTGTAAGGTGGGTCAAGAACTACGAAGCCGTAGGGTGTTGCAAGGTGTTTCCAACAGCTGTCAAGTGACTTGATAGGCATACCAAGCTCTTTACCGACCTCTGCCATTGAACACCAGCCCTGCGACTCGATAAATATTTTACCGTCATCGCATTTAGATGAACCGATAGGTCTTGAAAAATGGTCATACGCGCGCAAGTACCATTCGCCGTCCCAACCACTCTTGATAACTGCCTGTTCCATAGCCTCGATATGAGCCTTTGCGGCATCTGCCTCTTCGATATTACCGACAATGCGGCAAACACGCTCGTAATCGCGACCGTAGTAAATGAACTGACCGGCAATCATAAGGCTTTCTGCGGTTTTGCAGTCAGTCTGCTCGGTAGTCTGGAAACTTTCGCCCGATGTATTTGACATACAGTTAAGGTTCAAGCAGTCGTTCCAGTCTGCACGACCGATAAGCGGTAAATCGTGCGGACCCTTGTTATTAACAACATGATAGAATGAACGGTGCATATGGTCGAACAAGGGTGCAGCCAAGCTGTCGTCATTCTCATACGGTACCTGTTCATCAAGAATGGCGTAATCGCCTGTTTCTTTCAAATAGGCGCAAATTGCGGCTACAAGCCACATCGGGTCATCACCGAAGTTGCCGCCGATTTCATCATTACCTTTTTTTGTGAGGGGCTGATACTGGTGATAAGCACCGCCGTCGCGAAGCTGTGTTGCGGCAAGGTCAAGAATACGCTGTCTTGCACGCTCGGGTTCAAGATGAACGAAGCCGAGAACATCCTGCGAGCTGTCACGGAAGCCCATACCGCGACCGATACCGCTTTCAAAGTACGATGCCGAACGCGAGAAGTTAAATGTAACCATTGTCTGATACTGGTTCCAAATGTTGACCATTCTGTCAAGCTTTTCGTCGCCACTCTTAATGGTGTATGTTGAAAGCAACTCGTCCCAATACTTGTGCAAATCCTCAAGTGCGGCATCAACCTTTTCGACAGTGTCGAATTTGGCAATCATATCATATGCCTTTTCCTTGTTGATTACATTAAGTGAAGTCCACTTTTTCTCCTGCTCGTTTTCAGCATAGCCGAGCATAAATACAAATGTTTTGGTTTCGCCTGCCTCAAGCTCAACATTTATGCAATGTGATGCACAGGGTGCCCAACCGACAGCAACCGAATTTGTGGGTTCGCCGTCGCAAACCGTTGTGGGGTGGTCGTAACCGTTGTAAATGCCGAGGAAATCCTCTCTATCTGTGTCGAAACCGTCGATATCGGTATTAACACTGTAAAATGAATAGTGATTTCTACGCTCACGATACTCGGTCTTATGATAAATTACATTACCCTCAACCTCAACTTCACCTACCGAAAGGTTACGCTGGAAGTTTGTTTGGTCATCAAGACCGTCCCAAAGTGCAAATTCCAAGAAAGAGTGCAGGCGAATATTCTTTTTAGCACCGCTGTTATTTGTAAGAGCAACTTTTTGAATTTCGGCATCGAATTTAAGCGGCACGAAATATGTACACTCGGCAGTGATGCCGTTCTTTTCGCCGTGTATTACAGAATAACCCATACCGTGGCGACACTCGTATTTATCAAGCGGAGTTCGCATAGGTCTGAAGCCTGGCGACCAAACGGTATCACCGTCTTTTATATAGAAATACTTACCGCCGTCGTCCATAGGAACATTGTTATAGCGGAAACGGGTTATACGGCGCAGTCTTGCATCTCTGTAAAAGCTGTAGCCGCCTGCGGTGTTTGAAAGCAGTGTGAAAAATGTTTCGTTTCCGAGATAGTTTATCCACGGATACGGTGTGTTGGGTGTTTCAATGACATACTCTTTGCGTAAATCATCAAAATGACCGAATTTCATAATTATGACCATTCCTTTCAGAAAGCTTTTATGGTAAGACACAAGCTGCCCTACCCACTTCTTATAAATAATATCATATATTTTGATTTATTACAAGCTATTTTAAAGTATATTTTCGAAAAGATTGCCAAATATTTTATTAAAGGAAGTGTTTTTTTGAAAATTATTAAAAAAGACCTGCAAGGAAACGAGCTTAATGCAAGGCTGATAGAAAAAGCCGTGATTAAAAACCGTGAATGTGCAAGAATTATATGCAGTACTATTGCGGAAATTACGCGAAAGGAAGATATAGGCGGTGAATAGAACAACGGCGCTTTACATTCGCGTTTCGACAGATGCACAAGCGGAAGAGGGCTATTCGATAGATGCGCAAAAGGAAATGCTGTTAGGCTACTGCAAGTCGAAAAGAATTGATAATTACCGCTTTTACATCGACGGCGGTTACAGCGGCAGTAATATCGAGCGTCCCGAAATGAAAAGGCTGATAGAAGATATTAAAGCGGGGAAAATCGCGGCTGTTGCTGTATATAAGCTTGACCGACTTTCACGCAGTCAAAAGGACACGCTGTTTTTGATTGAAGATGTGCTTAATCCAAACAAAACAGAGTTCGTTTCGCTTAACGAAAATCTTGACACATCAACTTCTATCGGCAGGGCGATGCTTGGCATTATGTCTGCTTTTGCACAATTAGAGCGCGAAACCATTAAAGAACGCACGAGAATGGGAATGAAAAAGCGCGTTGAGTCGGGACTTTGGATGGGCGGAGGCAAAATACCCTTTGGGTTCGATTATGACAAAAAAAGCGGCAAGCTTGTGCCAAACGACGATGCACAGGCAGTTAAGAAAATATACGAAATGTATCTTAAAGGGTATTCAGCCGCAAAAATCGCGCTTGCAACGGGCGTTAAATACGAGCAATCGGTCTTACAAATACTTAAACATAAAAGCAACTACGGCGCGATTGAATACAAGGGAACGGTGTACGAAAACTGCCACGAGCCAATTATTGAAAAATCGGTTTTTTTGGCAGCTGTGGAAGAAACAGAACGCCGCAAAAAGGCACCCACACCGAAAAGCAACTATCTTTTAAGCGGACTTCTTGTTTGTGGCGTTTGCGGTGCGAAAATTCGCTATCAAAAATGGGGTAAATATGCCGTAAAGCTTGTGTGCTATTCCACACAGACAAGCAAGAAATACCTTGTTAAAAATCCGCAATGTGACCTGCCGCGGTTTGATGCCGAACGAATAGAGCAAGAGGTTATGGGTGACATTTTCGAAATAAATACCGACTTATTTCCGCAAGAAAAAGCTGAACACGGTGACATTTTAAACGAACTGCAAAGACAGTATAGGCAAACATCATTATCTGTCAGCAGGCTATATGATTTATACGCAAAAAACGGTGATGAATTGCTTGTTGAAAAAATAGATGAGTTAAAAGCACAGCTTAATGAAATTTCAAAGCAAATTGCCGATGAAGCCCAAAATGCCGCACATAAAGATAAAACAAAAACCAGACTTGGTAAAATTGCAAAAATCAAAGACATTTGGCATACTGTTTCACCTAAGGATAAACAGGCTTTTGTGCGCAGTATCGTCAGCGAGGTTGTTTTGTACCATGATAAAATTGAAATCACCTATCGTTTATAGCATTTTTCGCAAACAAATATCCGTCGGCACGGCATATGTCGAAAAACGCACACAATGGCTTATATCAAAATTATCAATCGCTTTTATAAGCCCTATGCACCCCACCTGAAACAAATCGTCGGGATTTTCACCTCTGCCTGAAAAACGCTGAATAACGCTTAAAACAAGTCGTAAATTACAGCTTATCAGCTCGTCACGCGCCGTTTTGTCGCCCGAATGTGCCTTTTTAAGCAATTGCATTTTTTCTTTTTCTTTCAAAACGGGCAGCTCGCCGGTATTCACGCCGCAAATTTTAACCTTGTTATACTGCATTTTCATCATCCTTTAAATATTCTTTAATTTAATTATTACCTGAAAATGCCTTTTGAATACACAAAACGGCGACAAAAAAGCCTTGGCTTTTATTTTGCCAAGGCTTTTAAAATTTAATTCTGTTTTCTTACAATGCCGTACTCGTCGTCTAAGCTGAAGTAGTGACAATCATTACTGCCACCAGTCATAAAGCGGTACATCTCGTCTTCATCAAGATTTACAAGACACTCATAACAATCGGCATCTTCATTATAGACATAGTAAGTACACATTTCACAGTTTGTTGCCGTAAAATCACCCCATTTATTCCGACCTTAACGCTATAACAGGGTCTTTCTTTGCCGCCATACCCGACGGAACAAGACCTGCAATAAAGGTTAAGAACATACTTATTGCAATCAAAATAACAGCGGCGACGGGCGAAAGAATTGCATTCAGCGAGGCAATGCCCGTAAGGTGATGCAAAATAACATTTATAATTGCGATAAACACAAGCGTTACCGCAATACCAAGCGCACCCGACACAAAGCCGATGGCAAGCGTTTCTGCATTAAAAACTCGCGAAACATCCTTTTTAGATGCACCGATAGCGCGAAGTATACCGATTTCTTTTGTTCTTTCAAGAACGGAAATATATGTGATAATACCAATCATTATTGAAGAAACAATTAAAGAAATGGCAACAAAAGCAATAAGAACATATGAAATTGCATCTATAATTGTTGTTACAGACGACATAAGCAATGCAACATAGTCGGTGTAATTTATTCTGTCGCTTTCATCTGACCTGTCATTATAATCGTTAATAACCTCGGCAACGGCATCTTTAGCCGCAAAGGTAGAGGCATAAAGATTTATGCGTGAGGGCTTTGAAAGCTCAACATATCCGAGCTTTTTAAGATTATCCTCGTAAGTTGTATCGGAGTATTCGGCAGGCATAAGCTCGTCATAATAAACCGCACACTGTGTCTCGGAATACTGCGGCAAAGCGGTGTCAAGCATAGCCGCAAGCTGATTTGCGGTAAGTGCGGCAAGCTGTTGCGCAACACCGTCGGCATATTGCTTTTTGATGTTATCACGAACGGCGCCCGAAACATATTCACTTAGGTCTTTATCTGACATTTGCGACATATACTCTTTCAAAGTATCGGCGTCCATATCAATATCGTCAGAATTTTGCAAAACAAGCTGCTCAATACCGTCACGGTCAAGGTCTTTCATAACGGCAGATACCTGTGTATCCAAATATTCCTCATCCGGTAACGATGCAATCTGCGTGTAAAGCTGTGCCTTATCGTTTACCGACAATTTCTTTGCGTATGCTAAAAACTTCTCTTGTTTTTGGCTGTCTTTAAGCTGTACCTCATTGCCTGTTTTAAATTTAAGACCCGAAAAGACATCAACTGTTTTGTCGTCAAGCTGTTTTTTGACGGTCGCGTTGTCATTAGCGGCGGTTATAACCTCCTCGGTAAGTGCCGAGGTATATGCAATGGAACCGCTTAACATAGCCGAGGTTTTGTCTGCGTTGGGTCTTAAAATACCGCAAACCTTCAGCTCTATACCGTTTGAATAAAGATAGTCAAGACCGTCATCGGTTTGTGTTAAATCGCGGTATTTGCCAGTTGCATCGTCAAGCTTGTAGCAATCGGCAGACTGCACAAGGCTGAACTTCATATCGCATATTTCTTTATAGCTCCAGCTACGCTGTTTAAAATTGACTTTTTCGCCCTTTTGAAAGCTTTCGAAAATCTTTTTCATATTTTCCGATGACTCAAGACCGAGTGCATAAAGGCAAAGGTCGCTTATCTCGTTATTTTCATCGACAACAAGCATAATTTCGTGCGAATTTTTCGGCCAATCGCCGTAAATCACATCGTACTGCTCCTCAAGAAGGTCGTTGTGCAGTTTTCCGTCATCGCCCGAAAGCATTTCTTCCCAAACCTTCATACCTGCAAAGCTGTTAATCATCATATTGGATGTCTGCCCTGCTGTTGTATCCTCGGAAAAGCCATACAAATCGGAAAGCAGCTTGTTTACATCCGACTTTATTATATCACCGTCGGTGTTTTTGGTATAAATATTGAAATCAAGGTCATACGAATACGAAACAGCACTTAAATTATCGCCGAAATCTTCGCGGTTTTTCGTTATATATTCTTTAAATGCCGAAAGATTGTTTTGATTTTTCGTTGCCGTACTCATAGCGTTCAGCATATCGTACATCGCAGAGCCGGAATAAACCTTATCCTTATCGTGTTCGACATCTTTTTCACCGCTTTTCATAACGGTTTTCATAAGCTCGGTCGCATCAACGGTTTGTGACTCTATTGTCAGCGGATATGACGAAAGTGTATCCTCCTGAACGCTGTTTATATAGGCACTTACGCCCGACGAAACAGCAAGAATAAGCGCAATGCCTATGATGCCGATACTGCCTGCAAAGGAGATTAAAAAGGTTCGTACTTTTTTGGTTAAAAGGTTGTTAAGGGATAGTGAAAGTGCGGTAAAAAACGACATTGAATTGTTGTGCTTTTTCTCGCTTTTTTCAGGTATTGACTCTTCTGCCTCATACGGGTCGGTATCCGACACAACAGAGCCGTCAAGCAGGCGTATAATTCTTGTTGAATACTGCTCGGCAAGCTCGGGGTTATGCGTTACCATAATTACAAGTCGGGTCTTTGAAATTTCTTTCAGTATTTCCATAATTTGCACACTTGTTTCGCTGTCAAGTGCGCCGGTCGGCTCGTCTGCAAGTAAAATTTCGGGGTCGTTCACAAGAGCGCGCGCAATCGCAACCCTTTGCATTTGACCGCCAGACATTTCGGATGGTAGCTTATTAAGCTGGTCGGCAAGACCAACCATTTCAAGTGCCTCTATTGCCATTTTACGGCGTTTTGCACGCGGAACACCCGACAGCGTAAGCGCAAGCTCGACATTTGAAAGCACTGTTTGGTGCGCAATTAAATTGTAGCTTTGGAAAACAAAACCGATTTTATTGTTGCGGTAGTTGTCCCACTCGCTGTCGCCGAAATCCTTTGTCGACTTGCCGTCGATTATCAAATCGCCGCTTGTATAATTGTCAAGACCGCCGACGATATTAAGAAGTGTTGTTTTGCCGCACCCCGATTGACCGAGTACCGACACAAATTCACTTTTTCTGAAAGACAAATCAACACCTTTCAGTGCATTAACGACCGTTGAACCTGTTTTATAGTCTTTAACTATCTTTTTAAGCTGTAACATCAACAAATCTCCCTATAACAAAATTACTGTGTATTTTACAGCTATAAATAAAACAAAATAACGCTATTTTGTTAATAATCTTTAAAGTTTTATAATGCCGCGCTCAACAATGGTTTGCGCCGCAGACAGTACCGCAATACGCGCGCTGTCGAAATTTAAGCCGCCCTGCATCCAAACTGCAAACGGCTCGCGTAACGGTGCATCACCCGAAAGCTCGATAGACGCGCCGTTGATAAAGGTGCCTGCCGCCATAATTACCTGACTGTCATAGCCCGGCATATCCCA
>CAZIEH010000072.1:0-8198 GCA_964538695.1 uncultured Eubacterium sp.
ACTCTATACCCATTTTCTTCATTGTAACGGCAAAAAGGTTGTATGTACCGCCGTAAATAGCCGACGATGCAACAATGTGGTCGCCGCAAGATGCAATATTGAAAATGCTGTAAAAGTTTGCCGCCTGACCCGAGGAGGTAAGCATTGCGGCAGTACCGCCCTCAAGCTCGCAAATCTTTGCCGCAACCATATCGCAGGTAGGATTTTGCAAACGCGAATAGAAATAGCCCGAAGCCTCTAAATCGAAAAGCTTGCCCATATCCTCGCTTGTCGCATACTTAAATGTGGTGCTTTGTATAACAGGTATCTGGCGCGGCTCGCCGCTTTCCGGGGTGTAGCCGCCCTGTACGCATTTTGTTTCGATATTGTGTTCTGCCATAAATACATTCTCCTTAAAACAATATATTTTTATTTTACCACAATTTGCCGCCCGTGGCAACAACAAATTGCAAAATAAAACCAAGGTATAAAAAACCTCGGTTTTAGTGAAATTTTACAGCTTATCGGCAATATCAAGTACAAGTCGCTCGGTTTTATCCCAACCGAGGCACGGGTCGGTTATCGATTTACCGAAAATTTGATTTTCGCCAATCGGCTGTGCGCCGTCCTCGATATAGCTTTCTATCATAAGACCCTTTACTATGCCGCGAATGTCGCTGTTTTGTTGCATACTGTGCAAAATATCCTTTGCAATTCTCTGCTGTTCCAAATGCTTTTTGCCCGAGTTTGCATGGTTGGTATCTATTATAACAGCGGGATTTTTAAGCTGAGCTTTTCCATACAGCTCTAAAAGCTGAATAATATCCTCGTAATGATAGTTGGGAACACTGCAACCTGTTATATCGACATAGCCGCGCAAAATCGCGTGTGCATATTCGTTACCCTCGCTTTTAACCTCCCAACCGCGGTAAATAAAGGTATGTGGATGCTGTGCCGCTGTAATTGAATTCATCATTATAGACAGTCCGCCCTCGGTCGGGTTTTTAAGACCTACGGGAACATCAAGACCGCTTGCGGTTAAACGGTGCTGTTGATTTTCAACCGAGCGCGCACCGACGGCAACATAGCCCAAAACATCAGATAAATAACGGTGATTTTCGGGATAAAGCATTTCATCGGCACTGCAAAAGCCGTAATCCCTTAAAACAGTCATATGCAGTTCGCGAATGGCGATTATACCCTTTAACATATCGGGTGTTTCGTTGGGGTTGGGCTGGTGCAACATACCCTTGTAGCCATCGCCCGTTGTACGCGGCTTGTTGGTATAAACGCGCGGAATAATCATAATTTTGTCCTTGACCTTGTCCTGCAAAATGCGCAGTCTTGAAATATATTCAAGAACCGCCTCGCGATTATCGGCTGAACACGGGCCTATGATAAGCATAAATTTATCGGACTCGCCCTTGAAAATTCGTTTCATTTCGGCAATTTCCGCATCACGCACAGCCGAAAGCTGTTCGGTCATAGGGTACTGCTCCTTAACCTCCATCGGTATCGGCAGTTTTCGCAAAAAGTTCATATTCACTGTAAATCACTCCTTATAATTATTTATCAAATGCCTCGCGGCGTTTGGTTGAAAGTTTCATCATATTTTTTATTGTTTCGCAATCCTCGTTTTCAATTGCGGCTTTAAGTGCGTTAAAGCTTTCTTCAAACGACGACATACTGTTAAGTAATGCCGACTTGTTCATTAAAAACAGCTCGCACCACATATCGGCATTTATCTTTGCTATTCTTGTAAGGTCGCGGAAAGAGTCACCCGTGAAATTTACAAGATTTTCATCTTCATTACTGCACATCAGTGTAACAGCAATGCAGTGTGTAAGCTGCGACAAAAAGGCAATCATCTCGTCATGCTTTTCGGGACTTAGCTGTGAAACATTCGAAAAGCCCAAGATGTATCCCAATTTTTCGCAAAGCTCGATAGCGGCGGTTGTGTTCTTTTCGGTAGGTGTAACAATATAATTCGCATTTTGAAAAACCGAATCATCGCTGTACTCTACGCCCGAGCGTTCTCTACCTGCCATTGGGTGTGCGGCGATATACTCTACATCATCGCGTAAAGCATTTTGTATTTCGTAAACGACACCGCTTTTTACACCCGTAACATCGGTAATTACTGCGCCGCTTTTGAAAAGATGACCGTTTGTCTTTACCCATTCGATAAATGTGTGTGGGTAAAGGGCGAAAATCACCAAATCTGCAGATGAAACCATTTGCTCGTCAACACAAGCCGCACCGCAATCTATCATACCTTTTTCAAGTGCATAGTCAATATCAGACTGGCGCAGTGTTATTGCATTTACGCGAAAGCCGCGGCGTTTTAATGCCTTTGCATAACTGCCGCCCAAAAGTCCCAAGCCGACAATTAAAATGTTTGTATCGTGATTAAGTCTCATCTTTTACAACCTCAATTCCAATAGCCGAAAGCCGTTCGAAAAAATCGGGAAAGCTTTTTGAAACGCACTCAGCACCGCAAAGCGTGCCGCCGTAGACAGTTGCCAAAACACTGAGTGCCATTGCAATTCGGTGGTCGTTGTGACAATAAAGCGGCTGTGCAGGCGTTTTCGCACCGCCGAATACCCTTATTTCATTTTCTGAAATTTCGGTTTCAACCCCGAATTTCCTCAGCTCCGTCGCCATAGCCTCGCCACGGTCGCTTTCTTTTATTTTCAGTCGCTGTGTACCTAAAAATGTTGCGCCTTTCTTTGCCGCCGCGGTGGCAAAAAGCACGGGTGCCAAATCGGGACAATCTGTTATATCAAGTACAGGCGCAGACAAACCGATTTTTTTAAGATACTCCTCTGCCACTGCATCGCCCTGAAGACTGTCGTTTTGAAGTCCCGTTACCGTGACATTACCGCCGAGTGTGTTAAGCGCAAAGAAGAACGCGGCATTTGAGTAATCGCCCTCTACGGTAGCGGTCGCCGCCTTAACAGAATCGCCGTAAACCGTAAAAGAGTTTTCGTTTCGTTCGATTTTTACACCGAAAACCGCAAGTGCCTGAAGTGTAAGCGAGATATACGGCGCACTTTCAAGACGGGTTGTAACGGTTATTGTGCCGCCGCCCGATGCAACAAGTGCGAAAATCAAGCCCGTTATAAACTGACTGCTGATATCGCCGCGAACAGCAAACGCATTGCCCGTAAGCTTTCCCGATACCTCGGCATAATCCTCGCCGACTGAAAAATTCACACCGTTTTCGGCGAAAACAGCGGAATACACATCAAGCGGTCTTTCAAAAAGTCGCTTTGCACCGATAAAGCGTGCGTTTATACCGAGAGCCGCCGCAAGCGGCAACAAAAAGCGAAGTGTACTGCCGCTTTCACAGCAGTCTATAACCGCATTTTGGACACCGCCTACCGGCTTTAACACCGTCACTGTATCATTTTCAACCGAAAGCTTTGCACCCATTGCCGCAAGACCGTTTAAGGTTGCGGTAATATCCTTTGAAAAAGCAACACCGTCCACCGTACAAGCCCTGTCGGATAATGCAGCGCAGATTAAATATCTGTGCGCCATACTTTTCGACGGCGGTGCCGCAACCGTGCCTACGGCACGCGTGGGCTTTATTGTTACTGTCATTTTTTGTCACCGCCTGTCACTGCCGAACGGATACTCAAAACATTGTCTGTAATATCCTCGGTAGGTTTAAAAACGATATCCGCGGCGGCAAGATAAATCGGTCGCCGTTCGTCGTACAATTTTTTCATTTGCTCTGCGTTTTTCGAAAGAGGTCTATCGGGTGTGCCGCAAAGCTTTTCGAGAGCGCGGTCTATAAAAACGATAATCCCGTTTTGGGAAAGATGCGCGACATTTTCTTTTCGCAGGACAGCACCGCCGCCTGTCGCAATTACAGCGCCATTTTCAGCCGCAATTTCCTTTATTACGACGGATTCGATATCCCTGAACCCGCTTTCGCCATACTTTTTGAAAATCGTTTCTATTACACCGTGCCGCTGTACAATAACCTTATCGGTATCTACAAATTTTTTATTCATCATTTCTGCAAGCCGCAAGCCAAGCGTTGTTTTACCACAAGACGGCATACCTACCAAAACGATATTCTGCTTTTCGTCCCTTATGCTGTCGAACGCCGCAACGATTTGCGCATTGGAAATATCTTTACCTATAAACTGCTTTACGGCGCCTGCCGCCTGCGCGACCAGCATATAAAGTCCGCTTGCCGCAGGTATACCACGACTTTTCGCCGCAAGGACAAGACGGGTATTAAGCGGATTGTAAACCGCGTCAATAACACCTGCAAGCGACGGTAGCTTTTCTATATTGACAGGACAACCATCACTATTCGGAAACATTCCGCAGGGGGTGGTGTTTATTACAACCTCGATATCACCGTGAAGCCCGTACAGCTCGTCATAGGTCACGCAACCCTGCTTTTTTGTTCGCGAAACCTTAATAACGCTTGCCGCGCCCAGGCTTTCGGCGACACATTCGGCAGTCTTGCTTGTACCGCCTGTGCCAAGTACCGCAACCTTTTTTCCGCCGACGGAAATTCCCGTTTGTTCAATCAAAGCGCGCATACCGAAAAAATCCGTGTTATAACCGTACAGCTTGCCGTCGCGATTTACTATCGTATTAACAGCACCTATTCGTGCCGCCTCGTCTGAAATTTCGTCAAGGTACGGAATAACCGTCTGCTTGTAAGGTATTGTGACATTTATGCCGCAAAAATCTCGATTTTTCATAAATGTATCAAATTCCTCTTGCGGAATTTCGCAAAGTTTGTAATCATAATCGGCAAATTGTGCGTGAATTTCTTTTGAAAAGCTGTGCTTTAATGTTTCAGCTATAAGTCCGAACTGCATTATCGCACCGCCTTACCGCTGACCAAAAGGCAATCTGCAAGCACCAACGCCGTCACTGCCTCTACAACCGGTCGTGCGCGATGCACAATGCAAGGGTCATGCCTGCCGCCGATTTCCAAAACGGTATCTCGCATTTCGGCAAGATTGACCGTTTTTTGCTTTTTCGCGATAGAGGGTGTGGGCTTAACGGCGCAGGAGAACAAAAGCTCCATACCGTTTGTAATGCCGCCGTTTATACCGCCGTTGTTGTTTGTGGCGGTCAAGACCTTGCCGTCGGCTACATAAAATTCATCATTGGCATCACTGCCTAACATATCTGCAAAACCAAAGCCCTTACCGAACTGCACACCCTTTATGGCAGGTATGCTGAACAGCGCGTGCGACAAAAGCCCCTCGATACTGTCAAACCAAGGCTCACCGACACCGCTTGGCATACCCGTAACCGCAGTTTCCAAAATGCCGCCGACACTGTCAAGCTGTGCCTTAGCCCCCTCGATTTTTGCGGTCATCTCTGCTTTTTTTGTCTCGTCAAGTACACCGAAGGTGCTGTCTTTAAGTATTTCGAAATCTTTGGTATAATCGCCGAAAGGTCTGTCATCGACACCTGCACAACGCTTGATATGACAGCCTATTTCAACACCGCTTTTCTTTAGCCATGGTTCGACTATTGCACCTGCCGCAACAAGAGCCGCGGTAATTCTGCCGCTGAAATGACCGCCGCCGCGCGGGTCCTCAAATCCGCCGTAGCGCTGCCGTGCGGCATAATCGGCGTGCCCCGGTCGCGGCGTGTCGGCAAGAGCGCCGTAGTCACCGCTGTGCTGACATTTATTCGGTATAACTATTGCAAGTGGTGTGCCTGTTGTTTTACCGCAATAAACGCCGCTTTCAATTGTAAATTCATCAGTTTCGACACGGGCGGTGGAAATTGCCCCACTCGGTCTGCGCAAGGCAAGTCGTGCCTTTATATACTCTGTATCCACCTCAATCCCCGACGGTAAGCCGTCTAAAACAGCACCGACGGCACTGCCGTGACTTTCGCCGAAAATAGTTACGGTAAGCATATTGCCAAATGTGTTTTTCATAAATATTTTCCTTTCAAAGCCATCAGCTTAAAGAATTCACAAATTCGTTAAAAGGCATTTCGGGCATTACAGCCTCGCCGACTTTTTCCACACGAACAACGGTAATGCTGTCACCACTCATTTTCTTGTCGTGGTGCATTGCCTCTTGCAGTTCTTGCAAGGAATACGGTATTTCATAAGGAAGTCCGACTTTTTTAAGCACGGCAACAAGGCGATTTCTGACCTTTTCGTCGCACATCGGCAACATTCCGAGAGCCACACATTCACCGTGGTAAAGGCTGTTAAAGTCGCCCTTGCTTTCTATCGCGTGACCTACGGTATGCCCGAAATTCAGTACGCGGCGCAAGCCGTTTTCCTTTTCATCGTTTTCAACGACATATTTTTTATAGCGAAGTGATTTTTCGATTATTAAATCAATACTTTCCTTAATATCGGCGTTTTCGAACAGGGCGAAAAGCTCGCTATCACCAGTCAACGACATTTTTATTGCCTCGGCAAGACCGTTAGCAAGCTGTCTTTCGGGTAGGGTTCTAAGAGTATCAGGGTCAATAACAACGGCTTTCGGCGGATAAAACGCGCCTACATTATTTTTATAGCCGTCAAAATCCACCGCCACCTTGCCGCCGATTGACGAGTCAACCTGTGAAAGAAGTGTTGTCGGGATGTTGTAAAAAGCAATTCCGCGCAGAAATGTTGCGGCAACGAAGCCTGTTAAATCGCCCACAACGCCGCCGCCAACGGCAACAAGCGCATCACTGCGTGTAAAGCCGTTTTCGCAAAGGACACGCATTATGGCAAGATATGTGTCAAAGCACTTGCTTTGCTCGCCCATAGGAAATTTGTAAATCTGCGCATTGCCGAGCTGTGCCGACACCGACGCGGAGTATTCATCTGGAACACCGCTGTCGGTAACCACCAATACCCTTGAATGACCCTTAACAATTTCACCCACGCGTTTTAAAGCACCGCGTTCGAGAAAAATCGGGTACTCCCCCGTTTGGGTTTTTACATTTATAACCATATAATCACCACTCGGTTTAAAGTAAAATTTCCTTTTCGTAACGACCTACTACCCTTAAAGAGGTGCAAACGGTCTTTAACTCGTCAATCATTTTTTTACCGTTTTCGCTGTCAAGGCTACCGTCGCACTCGGTATAAAAATAATATTCAAAATTCTGTTCTTTGGTCGGTCTGCTTTTCAGCGCGTGCATATTGTAGCCGTTTTTACTGATAACCGAAATTGCGTTACTAAGCGCACCTGCGGTATTTCCGACCGTGAAAAACATTATAAATTTGCCGTCGCTTTCGGCAATCGGTGTGCGCGAGAAAACGGCAAAGCGTGTTGTATTGCTGTGATTCTCGTTAATAGCGCGCTCGACAATATCCAAGCCGTACAGGCGTGCTGTTTCCTCGCTTGCGATTGCCGCCACGGTTTTATCACCGTTTTGCGCAACAGCCTGTGCCGCCGCCGCTGTGTTAGATGCCTCATTCTCAACAAATGAATGTTCCCTTATATACGGTGCGCATTGGTCAAGCGCCTGTCTGTGACTTACGACACGGCGAATATCACGAATACTTGCACCTTTAACACCTAAAAGATTTTGCGTTATTTCAAGGTCGTAAACACCGTTTATAAACAAATCGCCAGAAAATGCCAAATCCATAACCTGCGTAACATCGCCCGCAAAGCTGTTTTCAATCGGCAAAACCGCGCAATCGCAATCGCCGTTTACAACAGCGGAATATGCCGCCGCAAAATCGCCGTGCGAAATATGAACGCCGTCGGGAAAAATTCTTTTTGCCGCGATATTGGCAAACGCACCTGGAACACCGCTGTACGCAACCCGAAGACCTTTAAGGAGACGGTGCTGATAGCTTTTTGACAAATCCATAACACATTTTAAAAAGTTTATGTAATAGCTTTCAACATCTGCATTATCAAGCAGTTTAACATTACGCTCGATAACCTCTTGCTCGCGGCGCGGATTGTAAACGGGAAGTCCCATTTCCTGTTTACTTTGCGCGACAGCCTGCACGGCGTTCATACGCTTTTCGAAAAGTGCCGCCATTTCGCGGTCAATATCATTTATTTGCTTTCTTGCAATTTCAAGCTTGTCCATTTCAGACTTCCTTTTTATATTCGGCATACAGCTTTTCGAATGCCGGTAATGATTTTTCAATTTGCTGTGGCTTTACGCAATACGCAATTCTGACATATCCCTCGATACCGAAATCATCGCTCGGTACAAGCAAAAGCTCATATTTCTTGGCACGCTCGCAAAAAGCG
>CAZIEH010000073.1:0-8110 GCA_964538695.1 uncultured Eubacterium sp.
ACCACTATTATGGCAACACCGACCGCTATACCAGTAACCATAGGAACCCATGATGTCTTTTCCTTTTTTTGCGGCTCTTCGTTTTCGAAAGCAAGCGGTGTATCCGCACCCTCGACAAATCTTGTCGGGGCGTCGTCAACAAAATAGCTATGCTCGAAAGTAGCAGACGGGTCGCGTCTGAATGTTTCAAGGTCGCACAGCATTTCTGCCGCAGTTTGGTAACGGCGTGCAATTTCCTTTTGCATTGCGTTCATAGTGATTTGCGAAAGCCCAAGCGGAATTGTCGGGTTTATTTCGCGCATAGGCTTTGCCTCGTTTTGCAGCTGCATCATAGCAACAATAACGGCACTTTCCGCCTCGAAAGGCAGTGTACCCGTAAGCATTTCGTACATTATTACGCCGACAGAGTAAATATCCGCCTTTTCGTCGGTTATATCACCGCGTGCCTGCTCGGGACTGATATAATGAACAGAGCCGATTGCCTTATCGGTAATGGTACGATGCTCACTGCGCGAAAAACGGGCAATACCGAAATCGGTAACCTTTATTGTTCCGTCATCGGTAAGCATAATGTTTTGCGGCTTAACATCGCGATGGATTATACCCTTGTCGTGCGCGTGCTGTAATGCACGCAAAATTTGCATAACAATACCGACGGTTGTTTTCCACGGTATATCATTATGCATTTCTATATACTGCTTCAGCGTAATACCCTCGATATATTCCATAACGATATACTGAATTAAATCGCCGAAGCTAACATCGTATATTTTTACAATGTTGGGGTGTGAAAGCACCGCGATAGCCTTGGATTCGTTTTTAAAACGACGCACAAACTCTGCATTGCTTACAAATTCTTCTTTTAATATTTTTATGGCAACTACCCTGTTTTCGATAGTATCAAAAGCCTTGTATACGACAGCCATACCGCCGACGCCTATAATTTCGCGTATTTCGTACCTGCCGTCTAATCTTTTACCGACATATCTGTCCATATCTTCACCCCGTCCTTAATTTTCAAGTGCGATAACCGTAATATTGTCGCCGCCGCCGTTTTCGTTTGCGATATTTACCAAAATATCGGGATATTCCTCGAAAGGAGATGTGGTAACTATCTTTTCAATGTCCTGATGGGTAACGAAATTTGTCAAGCCGTCAGTGCATATCAAAAGACAATCGTCGCTTTCAAACGGTATTTCGTTATACTCGATATCAACATCCTCACCCACGCCGAGCGCACGGGTGATGACATTTTTATTAGGATGATTTTTTGCTTCCTCGGCAGTGATTTGCCCCTTATCAACCATTGACTGAATGATAGAATGGTCACGGGTTACCTGTCGCAGATGACCCGAGTGAATAATGTAGGCTCTGCTGTCGCCTGCGTGGGCGATATGTGCAACATTGTTGTTAATAATAACGGCAACGACCGTTGTGCCCATACCCGAAAGCGACTCGATATTTCGTGCCATTTCGTACAGTCTGACATTTGCACCGAACAACGCCGATTGCAACAATGTGCGAATAGAGTTCGACGCCATTCCCTCGTGATACGAGGCTGAGATGTATTCTGAAATAATGGTAACCGCGTTTGCACTTGCGATATTACCGCCGTTTGCACCGCCCATACCGTCGCAAACAACAGCCCAAGCCGTTGTCTTACCCAGCTCGCCTGCGGCGAACGAGTCCTGATTGGTAGAGCGCACACGACCTATATCGGTCTTACTTGCGATTTTCATTTTCGGCACCTCCGTCCGAGTTTGTTGTGTTATCTATCTCCTGTCGTCGCAATTGACCGCAGGAGGCATTTATATCCGCCCCAAGCGTACGACGAACGGTTGCGTTAATTCCCCGTTGTTCAAGCATTCTTTTAAATGCGTTTATCTTTTTCATATCGGGTCTTTTGAAATTGTTTTCGACCACGGGGTTTGCAGGTATCAAATTAACATGACAAAGCATACCCTTAAGCAACGCCGCAAGTGCGTTTGCGTGGCGTTCGGAATCGTTTACGCCGTCAATTAAGGCGTACTCGAAAGAAATGCGCCTGCCCGTTTTTTTGATATACTTTTTACAAGCGATTATAAGCTTTTCAACACCGAAACTGCGATTTACAGGCATAATCTTACTGCGTTCATCACTGAACGGGTTATGCAACGAAACCGAAAGAGTTATCGGCATTTTATATTCGGCAAGTACCGCCATTTTATCTGCAAGACCGCTGGTTGAAACCGAAATGTTTCTAAGGCTTAGGTTTAAACCGTCGCTGTGCGACGCAAGCTCTAAAAAACGGACGGTGTTTTCAAAATTATCAAGCGGCTCTCCCATACCCATCATAACAATATGCGAAACGCGTACGCCGTTATCCCTTGCCGCGGTTGTGACCTGCGCCAATATTTCAGAGGCGGTCAAATTTCTTTTAAGACCGTAGATACCCGAGGCGCAAAATTTACAGCCCATTCTGCACCCTACCTGTGACGAAACACAAACCGAGTACCAACCGCTGTACTTCATCAAAACCGACTCGATATAGCTACCGTCGCAAAGCTCATACAAATATTTAACCGTGCCGTCAATTTGCGACACAAGTCTTCTTGCAATTTTAACGGTTGCGATATAACAACATTCATTAAGCTTTTCGCGCAAAGCCTTTGGCAAATTTGTCATTTCGTCAAAGCTTTCGCAACCCGACTGTAACCATTTAAAAAGCTGTTTGGCACGAAAGGTCGGATAGCCCCATTCGTTAAGCATTTCAAAAAGCTCTTCGGGTAATTTTGACTTTATATCAATCTTTTGCAAGGGTTAGCGTTCCTTTCTTATAACGGTGAAAAAGAAACCGTCGCCGCCGCAGTTTTGCGGTAAAAGCCTGTGGTATATCCCCGTTCCGTCTGCCGACGCCGTCTCGACGGCGGTAAAGCTACTGTCGAAATTTAAAAATCTTTCCACGACATCTTCATTTTCGGCACGCCGCAAGGTACAGGTTGAGTAAAGCAAGCAACCGCCCTTTTTAAGATAACGCGACGATGTCGCAAGGATATTATACTGCAACTGCGGCAGGTTTGTCAAATCAGTGGGATTTTTGTACTTAATTTCGGGCTTTCGGCGAATAACACCATAGCCCGAGCAAGGCACATCACAAATAACCCTATCGAACAATCCAAGTGTGTTATTAAACATAGTTGCATCGTTTTTTACGGCGTTTACCGTATTTATACATAGCCTTTCAGCGTTATCGGCAATCAGTTTTACACGGTGATTATGTATATCACAGGCGGTTACACTGCCGCCTTTTTCGGCATACAGTGCCGCATTACAGCTTTTTCCGCCGGGCGCGGCACAGACATCAAGCACCGTATCGCCGCTTTGAATACCTAAAGCCGCTATGGCATATTGGCAAGAAATATCCTGCACAAAAAATTCACCCTTTGAAAAGCCGACAATATTTTTAACAGCGCCGCCGTCACTGCAGACAAGTGCGTTTTCAAGCTTTGCCGCAGAAACCTTTGCACCGCTGTCCGAAATGCGACTTGCAAGGCTTTCGACATCGGTTAAAAAAGTATTAACGCGCAGATATGTAGGCGCAGGATTTAATGAATCCTGCAAAAAAAGCGCAGTTTCAGTCTCGCCGAGATAGTGTGAAAGCTCGCGGCAGAACCACTCGGGGCAGGAGTATTTTATTTGCATTGAAGAAAAATCGTCACCGCAGGGAATTTTAACAGGATTTCGCAAATATCCGCGCAAAACACCGTTCACAAAACCCGAGGCATAGCTTTCACGCGATTTTTTGACTGTCTTTACCGCCTCGTTTACAACCGCACTTGGTGGAATTTTATCCATATACATAAGCTGATACAACGCCACGCGCAACACAGCAAGCACTGTCGGCGAAAGCTTTTTTACAGGCTTTTTCGAAAGACGACTTATAACATAATCAATTGTAATTTTTCTTTCAATAACACCGTAAAAAACTCTTGTTACAAATGCTGTATCCTTTTGACCCAAATCTGCTGATTTCAGCTCGGCATCGAGTGCTAAATTGGAATATGCATCATTTTCTTCAACACGAACAAGCAACTTTGCGGCTATCTGCCGCGCGGTACTCATCGTTCGTTACGGCTGTTGCCGAGTAGGCGAACAGCATAGTAAAGCAACACAAGCAATGACTGTATCATCGCGGCAACATAGGTAAGTGCCGCGGCGGTAAGAACCTTTTTTGCACCGCCGAACTCATCGGCAGATAAAAGTCCACCCTGCTTAATTGCCGCCAAAGCCCTGCGACTTGCGTTAAATTCGACAGGCAGTGTCGCAAACTGAAAAGCAAAGGTTGCGCCGAAAAGCACCAAGCCCAATACAGTAAGATTAAACATATTAAGACCTGCGCCTATCAGCATAAGAATTAAACCGACCATAGGGCCGTACTGTGCAAACGGAATTATGGCTGTGCGAATTTTAATAGGCTTATAGGCAGTTGCGTACTGAACCGCGTGACCTGCCTCGTGTGCCGCAATACCCACAGCCGCGATAGATGATGAACCGTAAACACCCTGCGACAGGCGTATTGTATTTGTGCGAGGGTCATAGTGGTCGGTCATAGTACCGTCAACCTGTTCTATACCAACACCCGTTACACCGTTAGCCGCAAGCACGGCGCGCGCGGCATCCGCACCGGTTAATCCGCGTGAGTTTCCGATGCGTGAAAAGCGCGAATAGCGCGATTTGACCAAAAGCTGTGCCGCAAGCATTATTGCAAGCGAGACAACCGTTATCGTAAGATACAACGGGTCTGCCATTCTGTAAAAGGACCAATACGGAACCATACTATTCACCGACTTTCATACCTAATGTAATACCCGAATTGCCGCGCAGCATATCCGCCGCCGACATACGCTTTTTGCCCTCCGGCTGAATTTCATAAAGCTTTACGGCATTTTCGCCGCAAGCAATAATAAGCTCGTTATCCGCCTTAATAACCGTAGACGGCTCACCCGAGGCATCGACAACCTCGCAGGAATATACCTTTATTCTTTTGCCGCCGACAACAAAATATGCACAGGGCCACGGATTATATCCGCGTACTGCGTTGAATATTTCGACCGCGTGGCGCGAAAAATCAAGCTGCGCCATTTCTTTTGTTATAATAGGCGCGTGCGATGCACCCTCTTGCGGTTGCTTTTTCGGTACGACACTGCCGTCGGCAATATGCTCTACCGTTTTTACAATAAGCTCTGCACCTGTTTTCGCAAGCCTGTCAAAAAGCTCGCCCGCGGTTTCGTTATCGCCGATAGCAACCTCCTCGGTTTCAAGGATATCGCCTGTATCGACACCCTCGTCCATAAGCATTGTTGTAACGCCCGTTATCTTTTCACCGCAGACAATTGACCACTGTATAGGCGATGCACCGCGATATTTCGGCAAAAGCGAGGCGTGAACATTTACACAGCCGTAACGGGGTAACTGCAAAATATTGTTAAGCAGTATTTTACCGTATGCCACAACAACTATAAGGTCGGGATTTATTTTTTCAAGTATTTCAATAGCCTCGCCGCTTTTTACGGTAGTCGGCTGATAAACGGGTAACCCAAGTTTTTGCGCCGTAACCTTAACAGGCGGCGGCGTTAAAACCTGCTTTCTGCCGACAGGCTTATCGGGCTGTGTAAAAACCGCAGCAACCTCGTGGCGTGCCGCAAGTGTTTCAAGACAGCCGACGGCAAAATCAGGTGTGCCCATAAAAACAATTTTCATTTAAAAATGTCCCCCTGCGTTATTCCTGATACTCGATAACATGCTCTGTAAACAAAACACCGTCAAGGTGATCAATTTCGTGACAAAGCGCGCGTGCAAGCAAATCGGTACCGCGAATTTCAAACTGATTGCCATTGCGGTCGTAAGCCGTAACCTTAACCTTTTTCGGACGCTCGGTTATACCGAATACACCAGGGCATGACAGACAGCCCTCGCTTTCGTTTTGTCTGCCCGACTGCTTAACTACCGTCGGGTTGACAAGCTCGATAGGGCCGTCACCGATATCGATAACGCAAATGCGGCGAAGAATGCCAATCTGCGGTGCGGCAAGACCACAGCCGTCTGCATCGTACATAGTTTCAATCATATCGTCAATAAGCGTTGCAAGCTTATCGTCAAAAACCGTAACCTCGCGCGATTTTTTATTCAAAAACTCATCGGGTGATTTCACTATACTTCTTATTGCCATTTATATACATCCTTTCGGTAATATTTATCTATTCTGGGTTTATATCTATTGAAACCGTTGCGCTTTTTGCCGCATCCGAAGCGTAAAATTTGCCGAGACAGTCGTTTATCATTTGTTGCAACTGATTAAAATCGCGAAATTTTATTATTAAACGGTAACGGTACTTTTTGTTTATGCGCGGTACTTCTGCGGCGGTAGGTCCCAAGATATTAAGCTTTAATTCTTTAAAATCACTTTTAACCGCGGCAACTATAAGTGAAAAGAAATACTTTGCCGCAAGCTCGGTTTTAAGCTTATCCGCACCTTGAAAAAGCAGTTCGGCAATTTCGCAATAGGGCGGATATATCATAAGCTTTCTTGTTAAAATTTCGTCTTTATAAAACGAATCGTAATCCTGCCGCGCCGCAAGTGCAATTATGTTACTGTCGGGTTGCACGGTCTGTACAACGGCAGTACCGCCGTTTTTACCGCGACCTGCACGACCGACAACCTGCGTCAGCAATGAAAAGGTACGCTCGTAGCTTTTAAAATCGGCACTGTGCATCGCCCTGTCGGCATTAAGCACACCGACAAGTGTTACTCTTTCAAAATCAAGACCCTTTGCAACCATCTGCGTTCCGAGCATTATGTCATACTCGCCCTCTGCAAAAGCTGTAAGCTTATTTTGATATGAATTTATTGCAAGTGTCGTGTCGGCATCCATTCGCAAAACGCGAGCATCGGGATAAAGCATTTTCAGCTCCTCCTCAACCCTTTGCGTTCCGACACCTGTATATTTCATATGCGTTCCGCCGCAAGCCGAGCATTTGTCGGTATACGGCAACGAATAACCGCAATAGTGGCACATAAGCCTGCCATTTGCCGAGTGATATATAAGCGATATACTGCAATTCGGACAGGTTACAACATCGCCGCAGGAGGCACACGAAACATAGGTATTATATCCCCTGCGGTTCATAAGCAATATTGCCTGTTGTTTCTTTTGCAGGGTATCACTTAAACGGTTTTGCAGCTCTCGGCTTAAAACTGAAACATTACCGCCGTGCATATCGTGGCGCATATCAACGGTTGTTACCTCTGGCAGCTTTGCGATGCCGTAACGACTTTTCAAGCGCAGCATTTCGTACCTGCCCTGCAAAGCCGCTGTATAGCTTTCGACAGACGGTGTTGCAGATGCCAATATAAGCGGCGCACCGTGGTATGCACAGCGCAGCTTTGCGACATCTCTTGCGTGATATTTCGGGCTTTGTTCGGATTTATAGGTATGCTCCTGCTCCTCATCGATAATAACAAGACCGATTTTTTCAAAGGGTGCGAACACAGCCGAGCGTGTACCGACAGCCACAAGAGCCTCGCCGTTTTTTATTCGCCGCCACTCGTTCATTCGATGCCTTGTAGACATAGCACTGTGAATAACCGCCACCCTGTCACCGTAGCGCGCTGTGAAAATTGCAATGGTTTGGGGTGTCAGTGCAATTTCGGGAACCATTACTATTACCCCGAGACCTTTTTCAACTACATCATCGGCAACCTTTAAAAACACCTGTGTTTTACCGCTTCCGGTAACACCGTAAAGCAGATTTGCGGAATATGCGCCGCACTTTTCTTTAAGGCGTTCGTAAACCGCCTGTTGCTCTTGCGAAAGAGCAATTGTTTTTTTGATTATCGGCTTTTGGACGGTTTTTTCGGGCTGTACCGCTTGTTTAAAAAATTCAAGCACGCCCTTTTTTTCCAAATTATTTACAACCGCCGCGGTTATGCCCAAAAAATAGCAAAGCTCTTTAACATTCCCATATAACCCATGGCCTGATTAATAATGATTAAGCTAAGCAATGCTGCCAAAAACTTAATCAATGGATTAAGATAAATCTCATTTTTCGTATAAAATCTTTTTAAATTCTC
>CAZIEH010000074.1:0-8080 GCA_964538695.1 uncultured Eubacterium sp.
TTCTTAGAAGTGCTGTACTGAATTTGGTAACCTGTGGTCTGCGAGGTCTGCTTGCTCCACTTTACGGTGAGAGCCTTTTTGCCTGCGCTGACCTTAGAAACCTTTGTAGCTTTCGGAACAATAGTAAAGCTTAATGATTTAGAACCGCTGTAATTACCTTTAAGTGTAATTTTTACGGTGTATTTGCCGATGCTCTTGCGGCCCTTAGGCATAGATACAGTGTAATCTGTACCGTTTTTAAGTGTCTTACCCTTAGAGTCTTTTACAGTAACACTCGGGGTCTTAACCTTGCCGTTGTAGGTGTACTTGGTTGTAGAAAGCTTGAAGGACGATACCTTGTAAAGAGTTGTGGTCTTTACAGTCTTTTTACATACCGAGCAGGTGGCAACAATTTTACCGTTAGCAGAGGTTGTAGCCTTTGTGACCTTGTTTGTGGTCTTATGACCCTTCGCGGCAATGTCCTTACCCTTGGTGATTATAGTACCGCAATCATTGCACTTGGTGTCATAATCGTGACCCTTTGCTGTGCAAGTAGCAGCCTTATAATTTACCTTTGAGGTTGTACCCTTGTGGTTATCGGGATTTACGGGGATTTCAACGCCGCCACCGACCTGCTGGTCGCAGTCGTTACACCAGATAACGGCTGTCTTACCATTTTCTTTACAGGTAGCCTCTTTTGCGGTTGCTGCCTTTGTTTCAAGGTTCTGGTGATTATCGGGGTTGACTGCGGTGGGTGCGCCTGTGGCTACCAAAGCATCGCAATCGCTACAATGCTTATCAGCCTCTTTACCTGCATCCTTACAGGTTGCGGCAACAGCTGTGCCAACTTTGTTATAGTTGCCGTTTTCATGCTCGCAAGGACCGAATTTTGCGGTTATTGTGCGGGCAGTTTCGGTTATCGGGCAATCGAAGGTAGCCTCTTTCGAAAGAAGAGTTGTGCCGTCATACCAGCCTTTAAATACATATACCTTACCGTTATCGGCTGCATTTGCAAATGTGCGGTTTGTAACGCTTATCTGTTTTGTAACGCTTTCAGCCGCCTTTTTGCCGTTATTGTCAACTGCGCAATCTGCACTGTTGTCAACCTTTTCGTCAGCGGTGGTAACGCCTGCCTGTGTATAATCGCAAGCTGCGGTTACATCACCGTTTGCGCCTGTTGTCTGTACATACTCGCCGTTGACTGTAAGACGGGCAACACGAGCGTAGAAGTTGCTGGGAGCCCAACCGGTGTGAACACCCTCCATATCCTTCGGTACAGCCGAAATTACACGGAAGCCGGCATAAGTTGCGGTTGTGCCATTCGGAACAGTTATTTTTACCAAACGCTGGTAGCTGTAAATGTCTGCATTAAATGTCTGCTTATCGGTAAACAAATCCTCTTTTGAATTTGCAAGTGACCATTCAAAGTGACCGCAAATCCATGTATTACCGTTAAGTGTAAGTGTGGAAAGGGTGTTAATATTTGCCTTACCGTCAAGCTTGAAAATAAGCTCTGCACCGTTTTTCGAGAAATCGTCGCTGACTTCGGTAACCTTGTAAACTTTGTTGTTGCCGTTCATTTCGCCGGTTTCCTCGACCTTGGCAAAGGAAGTACCCATATTATCCCACTGAGCACCTGCCTTGTTATTCACATCGGTGCTGATAATATTGGATTTAAAGTTGCCTGCCTTGCTATCGACAACGGGCTCTTTGTTTGAAAGCTGACCGTCGACGATTGCACGGGTAGTGTCATAGTTATTTGCAAGCAGGTTGTTGGAAATGCCCTTACCGTTATCAAGAGTGGTCAGATACTCTGCCCATGCATTGTTTACATCCAAACTGCCATCCTGCTGTAAAAGGTTGCGTGTTTCAACGGTGTAATCCTCTTTATTTTCGCCGTAGATGTAGAAACCGTCGTTACGGATACAATAGAAGTAACCCTCGGTTATGAAATTGCTTTGCTTAAAGCTTGCAAGACCTCTGCAAGTCGGGGAATAGATTGCAAGTGCAACCCATTTTGCCGTTACGGGTTTGCTGAGCTTAATCTCGGAATTAGCATAAACAGTGTTGCCTGCGGCATCCTTATTATACGAAAATACAATGCTGCTGTCGTCGAACAAGTCATCTCTTGTCATAGAGGCGAAAATATCATACGACTCGGTTGTAAGGTCGCCTGTTCTGTGCTGGAACAAGAAAGCGCTTATATCGGTTTCAGCGCTGAGAGGGAGAATAGCAACATAGCGTCTGCCCCAGGTTTCAAGGTTTTTCTGCTTTGTGGGTTGACCGTCTGCACCCTCGTATATCTTGTACCAACCGTCAGTTGCGTTACGGCCGTAAGCAACATACTTGCCGTCTTCCATAACATACTGACGCCAGCTTTCACCCGGGCCGTTTGATTTAACCCAAGCGCCCTCGTCACCGACGATTTCGCGTTTAATGCTACCGTCGGCTTGAACTGTTTCTGAAAAAGCCATAGGAACCGCGCCTTGGTTAATCGCTGTTTTGCCCGCTTTATAAGCATCAACATCGGTTACCTCGGTTATGGTAACTGTCGGCTTAGTTGTCGGTTCCTCTGCAAAAACGCCGATTTGCACAAAACTGCAAACCATTGCAAGCGTTAAAAGCAGTGAAAGAACTTTTTTTGCCATAAATATTACCTCCTAAGGATTTTTTGGTTGTTGTAATTATACACCAATTTTTTCACTATTTCAATGCCTTTTTTAAGATTTATGCACAATACACAAATTTCGAGTTTGATTTTTGTTCATATTTTTTTGACAATTGTCGTATTATGTTAAAAGTGGCTGTAAAACCGCAAGTTTTACAGCCACTTTAATTATTTTCTAACACATTTGTGCTAAACCTTTGCCGCAAAATCCGTTTTTACGGGCTTGGCGTCAGCACCTTTTTCAGCCGCCATCTGCTCGCGTGCGTTGGCAAGCATAAGCTTTAGGCGGTTTTCCTGATTAACCACCGACGCGCCTGCATCGTAATCTATTGCAACGATATTCATACCGGGGTTGCGTTCTTTAAGCGGTTTCATCATACCCTTGCCGCAAATGTGGTTGGGCAAACAGCCGAAAGGCTGTGTACAGACAATGTTTTTAACGCCGCTGTCATACAGCTCTAACATCTCGGCAGGCAGTAACCAGCCCTCGCCCATCTTAACACCCATACCGATATATTCGCGTATGCGCTCTACCGTATGGCTCATCTCTGCAAAGGGGCGAAATCTGCCGCTTTGCGACATAATATCAGAAATGATTTTCTGCCTTGACACGACAAAGTTATATGCGATTTTTGCAATGCGCGAACGCAATTTTCCGCCGCCGTATAGCGACGAGTCGGCAATGTTGTTTACAATGCAGTAAAGACAGAAATCAAGCAAGCCGGGGATTGTGACCTCTGCCCCCTCTGAAACCAAAAAGCTTTCCAAATTATTGTTACCGAGTGGCGAAAACTTAACATATATTTCGCCGACAATGCCGACTGGCACTTTTTCGGTAACGGTTTGGGGTATCGCCTCAAAATCCTTTACAATTGCGCGACAGGTTTTTACAACCTTTTTAAAAGAAACGCCGTCGCTGTCCATTTTGTCGGCAATTTCGCACGCATAGCGGTCGGCAAGCTTTTCAGCACTGCCCTTGACCGTTTCGTACGGCTTTACCTGATTTACAAGCGACAACAGCAGGTCGCCGTAAATTACGGCGTAAAACATTCTGTGCCAAATCGGTAAGGTAAGCTTAAAGCCCGAGTGACTTTCAAGACCGCCGAGGCTGAATGAAATAACGGGAACAAACCCGAAGCCTGCATTTTTAAGTGCCTTTCTAAGCAGTGATATATAGTTACTTGCCCTGCAACCGCCGCCCGTTTGCGAAATAAGCAATGCGGTTTTGTGCGGGTTGTATTTACCCGACTGCAAAGCGTGGATAAACTGCCCTATTACAAGAATTGCAGGGTAACAGGTGTCGTTATGTACATATTTAAGACCTGTTTCGGCAATCTCGCGCCCAGAGGTTTCAAGCAGCTCCATATTATAACCGCGGTTTTTGAAAACCTGCAAAATCATCTTGAAATGAACAGGCAACATATTCGGCACAAGGACTGTGTAGTCCTTTATCATATCCTTTGTAAATTCAACATACTGTCCCATTAGCGTTCCCCCTGTTCCAATGCGCCGATAAGACTGCGCAGGCGTATTTTAACCGCGCCGAGGTTGGTTATTTCATCAATTTTCAGCTGTGTATACAGCTTGCCGTTGCTTTCAAGCAATTCGCGAACCTCGTCGGTCGTAATGGCATCTACACCGCAACCGAAAGACACCAGCTGTACAAGCTGTACATTTTCGTGCTTTGCGGCAAAAACAGCTGCGCGGTACAGCCTTGCGTGGTATGTCCATTGGTTAAGCACCGACAGACGCGGCGTACTGCCGCTAAGGTGGCAAACGCTGTCCTCGCTTACCACGACAAAGCCAAGCGAATTGCAAAGCTTATCTATACCATGGCAAATTTCGGGGTCGATATGATAAGGTCTGCCTACCAAAATAACAACGCGCAGGTTGTTTTGCTCGGCATATTGCAGTGCCGCCTCGCCCTCTTTACGCACTGCGGCAACATAAGCCTCATACGCCGCAATGCCCTTTTTGACCGCCGCGGCAACCTCTTTCTTTGTAATATCCGTAAATTTCGCTTTAAGACAGCGGTAAAGCCCGAAGGTCAGCTTTTTCTCGTCGTTTATATTAAGATACGGGTACAAAAACGCGACATCGGCAAGCTCCTCGACATTGCTGTTTAACAGCTCGGAATAATACGCAACGACTGGGCAATTGTAGTGATTATCGCTTTCACCCTCGTCAACATTATACGAAAGACAGGGGTAGAACACGGCATCGACACCCTTTTCAAGCAGCTCTGCAATATGACCGTGCATAAGCTTTGCAGGGTAGCAAACCGTATCCGACGGGATAGAGAACTGTCCCTTTTCATAAATGCGTCTGTCCGATGCCCCCGACACAACTGTATCAAAGCCAAGCTGTTCGAAAATCGTTTGCCACATCGGCAACAGCTCGTACATACCGAGAGCCTGCGGCAAGCCGACAGTACCGCGACGGTTTTCAGCGGTTTTCGGCAAGGTGGCAAGATATTCGCGCTTGAACTCGTAAACATTGGGAAGTGCGCGGCTTTCACCAAGTCCTGCGCCCTTTTCGCAACGGTTGCCCGAAATGAACTTTTTACCGCCGCCGAAATCGTTTACGGTAAGGTGGCAGTGGTTTGTACAGCCCTTGCAAATAACCGAACGCGAGGTGTGCGAAAAATCACAAAGCTGTTCGGCGGTAAGCAGGGTAGATTTTTCATAGCACTTGCTGTAAAGTGCGGCACCGTAAGCACCCATAAGACCCGCAATAGATGGGCGAACGACATTTCTGCCGAACTCCCTTTCAAACGCGCGCAGTACGGCATCGTTATAAAATGTGCCGCCCTGAACAACGATATTCTGTCCGAGGGCAGTGGGGTCTTGCACACGAATAACCTTATAAAGTGCGTTCTTGACAACGCTTATCGAAAGTCCCGCGGAAATGTCGCCCACGGTTGCGCCGTCCTTTTGCGCCTGCTTTACCGCGGAATTCATAAATACGGTACAGCGACTGCCCAAAGCGGTGGGCTGTTCGGCAAACAGCGCAAGGCGCGAGAACTCCTCGACATTATATCCAAGCGAACGGGCAAAGGTTTCCAAAAAAGAGCCACACCCCGACGAGCAAGCCTCGTTAAGCATAATGCTGTCTATTGCGCCGTTCTTTATGCGAAAGCACTTTATATCCTGTCCGCCGATATCCAAAATAAAATCTACCGACGGCATAAAATGCTTTGCCGCGGTGTAGTGGGCTATCGTTTCGACAATACCGCAGTCTACCGAGAACGCACTTTTTATAAGCTCCTCGCCATAGCCCGTAACGGCACTGCCGCAAATTTTCATTCCGTCGCCTGCAACCGAATATATCTTTTTAAGCTGTTCAAGCACAATATCGACAGGGTCGCCGCGGTTAGAGGCATAGTATGAATAAAGCAACTCGTCATTTTCGCCGAGAAGCACAAGCTTTGTCGTGGTACTGCCGCAATCTATACCGAGCCACGCGTTACCGCAGTAGCCCTCAAGTAATTTTCTTTTTACATCTGCATTACGGTGGCGTTCGCAAAATTCGTCATATTCCGACTGTGTGGAAAACAACGGCTGTAAACGCTCGACATTACTTTTAATTACGGCGTTTTCAACCTTTTCGGCAAGCTGTGCCGCGGTATAGCTTACGCCTGCCTTTTCGGCATACAGCGATGCGCCGTATGCAACGGCAAAACGCGCATATTCGGGGAACACGGCGTTTTCGTCCGAAAGCCCGAGTATGGTTTTAAACATTTTCTGCAAGCCGTGGCAATAATACAGCGGACCGCCCAAGAAAAGCACCTTGCCGCGTATCTTTTTGCCCTGTGCAAGACCTGCGATAGTCTGATTAACAACAGCGGCAAAAATGCTTGCCGCAATATCCTCTTTTCTTGCGCCTTGGTTGAGAAGCGGCTGAATATCGGTTTTTGCAAAAACGCCGCAACGCGATGCAATCGGGTACAGCTTTTCGTATTTAAGACTGAGCGAATCCAGCTCGTCTACCGTGACATTCAAAAGAGTCGCCATTTGGTCGATAAACGCACCTGTACCGCCGGCACAGGTACCGTTCATTCTCTCATCAATGCCGCCGTCGAAAAATATTATTTTTGCATCCTCGCCGCCAAGCTCTATAACCGCAGAGGTATCGGGCTCTAACTTTTTTACAACCTCGCCAGTGGCAAAAACCTCTTGCGCAAAAGGCAATTCAGCCGCCTGCGAAAGTCCGAGACCCGCAGAGCCGGAAATGGCAACCGAAAGCGGTGCATCACCCGACACCTCCGAAACCTCGCGCAAAAGCTGTGCCGTCTTTTCACGCACGGCGGACAGATGTCTTTCGTACTTTTCGAAAATCACCTCGTCACCGCGGCGCAAAACCACCTTTGCGGTGGTAGAGCCTATGTCAATTCCAAGACACATACCGTTCATTTTTTATGTACCTTCTTTACCTTTTGTTTTCTTTTTTAGGCGAAAATTTCTTTTCCTCGCCATGCACAAGGCGCACAAAATTTGACCTATGCATAAATATTATCACCGCACAGGTTACCGAAAGCAAAACCAAAAGCGGGATATCAAGTGAAAAAACAACCGCGGTTATCGGCAAGGTTATCGCCGCCAACGACGACGCGACCGAAACAATGCGCGTAACGGCAATTACGATAACAAAAACCGTAAATCCTATAACAACAGCGCGCCAATCTGTAAACGCGGCTATGGCAACCGCAACCGACACGCCCTTGCCGCCGCGAAAGCCGAAAAACAACGGAAAGCAGTGACCCAAAAGCCCTGCAACACCCGCAATACAAACGCCGATATTACCGCTTAAAAACAATCCTATACCCATTGGTATAACCATTTTCAAAATATCAAGCAACAGTGTTAATACACCTGCGCGCATACCGAAAACACGCGCAACATTTGTGGCACCGGCGTTACCGCTGCCCTCATCACGGACATCCTTTTTATAGGCATTTTTTGTAAGGATTACCGAAAAGCTTATCGAACCGAGCAGGTAACCCAAAACCGCCTCTGCAATATAATACAGCATAATTCTCCTCATTTCTCCGAATGCATTATATACTATTTTATTGTATCGCATTTCGCCCTGAATTACAAGCCATTGGCACAAAATTAAGCGTTTTTTAATAATTAAGCCAAAAAAAGGTCGTATGTGAAAAACAACACATACGACCGTGAAAAAATTTAAGAAATTAAGCCTTGCCGTTTGAACCGAAAAGCTCGATTTTCTCTTTAACCTTTGCCTTGATAGCCTCAACACCGGGTGCAAGAATCTTTCTCGGGTCAAAGCCTTTGCCCTGAAGGTCTTTACCCTCTTCGATATATTTACGGGTAGCCTCTGCAAAGACAAGCTGGCACTCGGTATTAACATTTATCTTTGAAACGCCAAGCGAGATAGCCTGCTTAATCATATCGTCGGGGATACCTGTAC
>CAZIEH010000075.1:0-8048 GCA_964538695.1 uncultured Eubacterium sp.
TAAAGCGAAAGAGAAAAAGCAGGGCGGCGAACAGCCGAATCGCGGTCCGCAGCAAATTCGCCGCGTAGATACAAGAACGGTAAATATAAACATCGACAAGTACAACGAAAAGTACGAAAATATTGCGCCTGCAAATTCATATAAGGATACTATGCAGCGCAAGCAGAAAATCAAGCAGAAATCGCAGGATTACCGCAGACCCAAGGGCGTAAAGCGCGAGAGCGAGGCGGATAAGCTGCGCCGTATGCAGCTTGAAAAAATCAAGAAAACGCCCGTTACCGTTACTTTGGGCGAGGAAATTGTTGTCCGTGACCTTGCCGTAGCTATGAAAAAATCGGCAACCGATATTATCAAAACGCTTATGAAGCTCGGCGTTATGGCAACAATAAACGACACTATCGATTTCGACACTGCAGAGCTTATTGCAACCGAGCTTGGCTGTAAGGTTCAAAAGCAGGTCACCGTTACTATCGAGGAGCAGATTATGGACGATGCCGAGGATAAGGCAGAGGATTTGGTAGAGCGCGACCCGATTGTTGTCGTTATGGGTCATGTCGACCATGGTAAAACCTCAATTCTTGACGCAATACGCAATACCGCCGTAACCGATACCGAGGCAGGCGGCATTACACAGCACATCGGTGCATACCGTGTAAAGCGAAACGGCAGAGATATTACTTTCCTTGACACACCCGGACACGCCGCGTTTACCTCAATGCGTTTGCGCGGTGCAAAATGTACCGATATCGCCGTGCTTGTTGTTGCGGCAGATGACGGTATTATGCCGCAGACAGTAGAGGCGATTAACCACGCCAAAGCCGCAGAGGTGCAAATTATCGTTGCTATGAACAAAATGGATAAGCCCGAGGCTAACCCCGAGCGTATTAAGCAACAGCTTACCGAACACGGCATTGTTCCCGAGGAATGGGGCGGCGATGTTATCTGCGTGCCCGTTTCGGCAAAAACACATGAGGGTATTGATGACCTTTTGGAAAATATACTGCTTGTTGCGGATATGCAGGAGCTTAAGGCTAACCCCGACCGAAAGGCTAAGGGTAGCGTTATCGAGGCAAGACTTGACAAGGGTCGCGGCCCTGTTGCGACAATACTTGTGCAAAACGGTACACTTCATACAGGCGATATTATCGTTGCGGGTACCGCGGTCGGCAGAGTTCGCGTTATGACAAACGAAAACGGTATGGAGCTTAAAACAGCAGGCCCCTCTGTTCCTGTTGAAATTACGGGTCTTGCAGAGGTTCCGTCGGCAGGCGATACTTTTGACGCAGTTAGCGACGAAAGACTTGCACGACAGCTTGTCGAGCAGCGTAAGCACAAGATGAAAGAGGAGGTTTGGAACAGCCAGAACAAGGTTACGCTTGATAACCTTTTCTCACAGCTTGAGCAGGGCGAGATGAAAGACCTTAACATCATTGTTAAAGCCGATGTTCAAGGCTCGGTCGAGGCTGTTCGTGAAAGCCTTGAAAAGCTTTCGAATGACGAGGTTCGTGTTCGTGTTATTCACGGTGGCGTAGGTGCGGTAAACGAGTCTGATGTTATGCTTGCAGGCACATCAAACGCGCTTATTGTCGGCTTTAATGTCCGTCCCGACCCCGTCGCAAAGGAAACCGCCGAAAAAGACGGCACCGAAATTCGCCTGTATCGCGTTATCTATGACTGCATAGAAGAGGTTGAGGCGGCTATGAAGGGTATGCTTGCACCGAAATTCCGCGAGGTTATTATGGGTACAGTCGAGGTTCGTCAAACCTATAAGATTTCGGGCATAGGTGCTATTGCCGGTTCATATGTAACCGACGGTAAGGTAAACCGCAATTGCGAAATTCGTGTTGTCCGCGACGGTATTGTTGTTGCCGAGGATAAAATTCAGTCGTTGCGCCGCTTTAAAGACGATGTTAAAGAGGTTGCGCAGGGCTATGAATGTGGTATAGGACTTGAAAAATTCCAAGATGTTAAAGACGGCGATATTTTCGAAGCCTTTATTATGGAAGAATATAGGGACTAAGGTTTTAAAAGGATATGCGCAGTGGGCGGTTTGCTTGCTGCGCAATCGGTATTTAACAGTAAGACAGGAGATTTATTATGGCAGGATTTAAAAACGGCAGAGTGACCGCAGATGTTCATCGCGAAATGTCACAGCTTATACGAACCTGTAAGGACCCTCGCATTTCACCGCTTGTAAATATTGTCAAGGTGGATGTAAGCGGTGATTTGTCGTACGCCAAAATTTATGTCAGCACCATAGACGGCGAGGAGGCAACGCGCGAAACCGTTAAAGGTCTTAAAAGTGCGTCGGGTTATCTGCGCCGCGAGCTTTCAAAGCGGCTTGGACTCAGAAAAACGCCCGAGCTGAAATTTATTGCCGACGATTCAATTGCGTTCAGTGCGCATATTGCAGGCATTATAGACGGCTTTAAGCACGACGAGGTGGAAGAAGATGAGCAATAATGTTGCTTGCCGCGAGGTTTCGGTGCAAGAGGCTTGCGAGTTTTTAACCGCGAATGACGGCTTTTTGCTTTTGGCACACGCCCAGCCCGACGGCGACACCGTTGGTTCTTGCTATGCTTTGGCGTATGCGCTGAAAAAAATAGGTAAAAAGGTTGCCGTAAAATGCGCCGATAATATACCGTCTAAATTCAGCTATTTTACAGCGGCTTTCAAAAACGATAAAATCGAAAATCCGCTTGTTGTCGCACTTGATATTGCCGATACAAAGCTTATGGGCAGTCTTCAAGAGGTCTACGGTGACAAGGTTGAGCTTTGCATAGATCACCACATTTCGAATAGGCATTATGCAAAAAGACTGTTGCTTAATGCCACAGCGGCGGCAAACTGCGAAAATGTTTGGGCAATCGTAAAACAGCTGAATATACCCTTTTCGCGCCATATTACAGCCGCGCTGTACACAGGTATTGTTACCGACACGGGCTGCTTTAAGTATTCAAACACAACAGTGCAAACCCACAAAATCGCGGCAGAGCTGATTGCGGTTAATGTTGACCACGGCGATATTAACCGCATTATGTTCGACACAAAATCGCGCGCCCGTATAAAAATCGAGGGCGCGGTTATGGAGAAGATGCAGTTTTTCTTCGGCGGCAGGGTGGCGTTTATCGCCATAACTACCGAAATGATTAACGCCGCAGGTTGTACACCTGACGATTTAGAGGGTGTTAATACCCTTGCAAGAACAGTCGAGGGCGTTATGATAGGCGTTACAGCGCGGCAAAAGGAAGACGGGCTTTTCAAGGTTTCACTTCGCACTAACGAGCCGATAGATGCATCGGCAATTTGCGGACTTTTCGGTGGCGGCGGTCATCCGCGCGCGGCAGGCTGTGAAATTTTCGGTGATGAAAATACCGTGCGCGACGCTATTTTGCCCTGCCTTAAATCGGTTTTGGAGGAACAGGGATGCCTTATTTAATACTTGTCGACAAGCCGCAGGGTGTAACCTCTTTCGGCGCGGTCGCCGCATTGCGACGAAAGCTCGGCGAAAAAAGAATCGGGCATACGGGCACGCTTGACCCTATGGCGACGGGCGTGTTGCCACTGCTTACGGGTCGTGCCTCGCGCCTTTGTTCGCTTATGTTAGACGGCGAAAAAGAGTATACCGCGACGGTTCGTCTCGGCACGACTACCGATACGCTTGATATAACAGGGACGGTGCTGTCGCAAAGCAAGGTTTGCGTGTCCGACAGCGAGTTAGAGAATGCCTTGGCGCGCTTTCGCGGCGATATAATGCAAGTGCCGCCTATGTATTCGGCACTTAAAAGCGATGGCGTACGCCTTTACAAGCTTGCGCGCGAGGGTGTCGAGGTTAAAAGAGAGCCGCGCGCGGTAACGATTTACGAGCTGAAGCTTTTATCGCGCGAAAACGACACCGATTTTACAATTTCGGTGCGTTGCTCTAAAGGCACTTATATAAGAACGCTTGCAGACGATATCGGCAAAGCACTCGGTACGGGCGCAACGCTTGTGGCACTGCGGCGCACATACGCCGCAGGCTTTGGCATAGAAAGCTGTACACCGCTTGAGGATATTAAGGCTGACGAAAGCGGTAGCTTTTTACTAAGTCCCGAGCTGTGCGTTATGCATTTGCCGCAGGTTACCGTCACCTATCCGCAGGCGGTGCGGTTTATGCACGGCGGCAAGCTTTCGACAGACCGTTTGCACGGCGCCGCTTTTAATGACGACGGCGAATTGTACAGAATAAAGTACGGTGACGAATTTTTGGGCATAGGCAAGCTTTCCCTTGCCACGCGCGAAATGGCGGTTACCTGTGTTATATGTGAAGAATTGAGAGGAGAATGAGTATTTTGTCGGCGGCAAAGGGTAAAATTGCAATAGCTCTCGGCACTTTTGACGGGTTGCACACGGGGCATATGACCGTGCTTAAAAATGCCGTTAATTCTGCACGGCACGCGGTTTGTGTCAGCTTTTTGCAACCGCCCGCGGCAAATACCGAAAATTTCGGCGGTATGCTTATGCAACCGCAGGCAAAGCTTGAAATGCTTTACGAAATCGGGTTTGAAAAGGTTGAGCTTTTGGATTTTAACGCGGTTCGCGAGCTTTCGGCAAAGGATTTTTTGGATACATTGTGCCGAAAATACAATCCAAGTGTAATTTGTTGCGGCTTTAACTATACATTTGGTAAAAATCGTGGCGGCGACATTGCTTTTTTGCGTGATTATTGTGAAAAACACAGCATTTCGCTTTCGGTGCAAGAGCCGGTAATCGCCGACGGCGATGCAGTAAGCTCGGGTAGGATACGCCACCTTTTATCGGCAGGCGAGTGTGAAAGTGCAAACGCATTGCTTGGGCGCGAATGGTCATTTAAAGCGACAGTTAGGCATGGTGACCAACGCGGCAGAACTATCGGCTTTCCTACAATAAATCAGCAGCTACCGTCGGGCTTTGTTGTTCCGCGTTTCGGTGTTTATGCATCACACACCACGGTAGAGGGTAAAACCTACCGCAGTATAACAAATATCGGTATACGCCCGACATTTAGGCTTGAAACGCCCCTGTGCGAAACCTATATATTGGGTCTTTCGGGCGATTTATACGGAAATTCGCCGACACTTGGGCTTTCACATTTTATACGGCCTGAAATAAAATTCGACTCACTTTCGCAACTAAAACGACAAATTGATACCGATAAATTAACTGCATTCGGAGGCGATTGATATGAAATTGTTTATTACCGCAACGGGAATTGTGCAAAACGAGCAGGGCGACGGGCAATATTTGCTGAAAATAAAGCGGTCGAAAAAAACCGTGCTATCGGTTTTCGACGAATTCGGCGTAAGCGAGCTTGTAACTGCCGATATCGCAGAGGACGGCTGTGCCGTTTCGGCTTTCGATGTACCTGTTGGCATATTGCGCGACTTGGGCGGCGTGCATAAAACCGCCGATGAAACAATAGTTGTCGCCGACGGTAAGATTTCACTTTCGGGTGAAAAGGTTGCCGAATTTCACGGTGAAAACGGCGGCTTAACCATAGAAACGGCAATGCAGGACAGACAGGTGCTTGTAATTGCTGTTGCGGCGGCGGTTTCATATATTGAAAACAATGCCGAGGTCGCATCGGAAGCCTCGACTGATGTTGAGGAAAAAAACAAAAATACCGCACAAAATGCGGCGTTTGATTTTATAAACAGGGCTTTGGTTGCTCCGTTCAAAAAAATGAACAGCGGTCGGCGCAGAAGTATTATTTGCTCGATTGTCGCCGCGTTGGGTGCTGTGCTGATGGTAATCGGTGTTATTTCCACCGTTAGCGAGCGCAGTATAACCGCATCACTCAGCAAAACCGTCGGCATTGTTGCAACACAAAAAGGCAAGACAAGCGTTTCGGTGGTTGTGGGTGGTTACAGATACACCGTACCTGCGAGAGTGAAAGATAAGCAAAGCGGTATGACGATCGATTTTTACTATACGACCGATAAAAACGGCAGGCTTAAAAATTACCGACTTAACCCCGAGCCGTCAAATTTCGGCATATATCTTGCGGTGTTCGGCGGCGTTTTACTGCTTGGCGGTATGACTGTTTTGTTTGTAAGCGTGTCGTATGTCGGCTTCAGCTTTAAGCCGATGCGTGAAAAGAAACCGAAACCCGCACAGCAAACGGTTTATTCGCGAACACTTGAAGAGGATATTTCACTTTCTGATATCCCCGAGCTTGATGAATTTGAAACCGAGGATTGACCTATAATATAAAAAGGGGGCAAAATCGTGCATTTGCAAGAATCGGGCGAAATGTATCTTGAAACAATTTATGTCTTGTCGCAAAAAACGGGCAATGTCCGTTCGGTAGATGTAGGCGAGCATATGGGCTTTTCAAAGCCCAGTGTCAGCCGCGCAATAAGCCTTTTAAAAGAGGGCGGCTATCTTGTTGTAGACGGTGCGAAAAATTTAATTCTTACCGACGAGGGCAGGAGAATTGCCGAGAAAATTTATGAAAGGCACAACCTGTTGACCGAGTTTTTGGTGCATCTCGGCGTAGAGCGTACAGTCGCCGCAGAGGATGCCTGCAAAATCGAACACGACATCAGCGACGAGTCGATAAATGCAATAAAACGCTTTATAGAAAAATAAATTCACGCGGCGTATTTGCAGTGAACCCCAAGCTTAGACACTTTTGGGGTTCATATCAATCCTGTGGTGTGTTAATATTTTTCTTTCTTAATTGCGTACGGAAATGTATAAACTGCAAGAGCATTGCAAGCTCTTTGAAAATACAGCTGTCCAAAGAATTGGACAGCTGTTGTGCTATACTGTAATTATAACAGAATAAATGGGAGTAATTATGAAAAAGATTGATACATTTACAAATCATTATTCTTTGCAAAAGACCTTGCGTTTTTCATTGATACCGGTTGGAGAAACCGAGGAAAATTTTGCCGCAAAGAAGCTGCTTGAAAGCGACAGAAAGCTGGCAGAGAATTACAAAAAGGTTAAAGGCTATATTGACAATTATCACCGCAAATATATCGAAAAAACTCTTTCGAAATGTCGACTTGATAGTGTCGGCGAATATGCCGAGCTTTATTACAAAGCCGATAAAAGCGATAAAGATATTAAGAGAATTAAAGAGCTTGAGGCAGAAATGCGTTTAGCCGTTTCCAACACTTTAACAAAAACAGAGCAATATAAAAAGATGAAAGGTAAAGAGATGATTCAGCAGCTTTTGCCGACGGAGTTAGAGTCTGCCGAGGAGCTGGAGATTGTCAAGCCGTTCTATAACTTTACCACATATTTTGTCGGTTTCAATCAAAACAGAGAGTCACTATATTCCAAAGACGAAAAACATAATACAATAGCATACCGCTGTATTAACGAAAATTTGCCGAGGTTTTTGGATAATGCTAAAAACTTTAAGAAAATTGCCAAGGCTATACCGCAGGACATTAAAAAGCTGAATACCGCGCTTACTGGAATTTGCGGCGTTGATATTTCCGATGTGTTCACGGTTGACTATTTTTCTTTTGTGCTTGCGCAGTCGGGAATTGATAACTACAATAACATTATCGGTGGCTATTCCTGCGGCAACGGTATACACCATTTCGATGCTTCCATCATCCATGAGGATTCTCATACCTGCTTTGATCTCCTTGCCGTTCTTATCAAAATACTGCATGGGACTTTTCTCCTTTCAATTTATTTACTCAACCTCTTATCGGAGGGGGAGCGCAAAAAATAAAAAAAGCGGATGCAATGATTTATTCATCACATCCGCTTTAAGACAAAATTATTTAACAATTATAAAAAAGAAAAAAGGGCAGATTCGGCGAAAAAAATCGCTGAATCTGCCCTGAATATTCGTTTCGGTGGTTCGAATCCACCTTGTAGGTCGTTGGCATCTATAAAAATTTAACTTAAAAAATTGGGGTAAAAAGCACGAAAACCCCGATAAAATCGGGGTTTTCGGCACGGCATCTAAATAGACCGTAACACTTGGTGGGAGAGGATGGATTCGAACCATCGAAGCGAAGCGCAACAGATTTACAGTCTGCCCCCTTTGGCCACTCGGGAAC